>JBDZVW010000051.1:0-11860 GCA_040255885.1 Betaproteobacteria bacterium | reverse complement strand
AGGCCGATGGTCACCTGTTCCCCGGTCGCCACCACGGTGTCGTATTCCCGCGCGTCGATCTGCCCCAGCCGGTCTCGATCAAGGCCGAAGCGCATCAGGTCGGTGACACGCGGCTGTCGACCTGCCTGGAACAGGACGGTGTGCGCGTGGCGACGATCGAGCACCTGATGTCGGCGCTGGCGGGGCTCGGCATCGACAATGTGTACGTCGATCTCAGCGCGCCGGAAGTGCCGATCATGGACGGTTCGGCCGGGCCTTTCGTGTTTCTGCTGCAGTCGGCGGGCATCGAAAGCCAGGCGGCGCCCAAGCGATTTATTCGCGTGCTGCGCCGGGTCGAAGCGCGGGACGGCGAAAAATGGGTTCGCTTCGAGCCGCACAACGGCTTCAAGGTCGATTTCAGCATCGATTTCCGCCACCCGGTGTTCGACCATGCGCGCCAGAGCGTCACGCTGGATTTCGCAACCACTTCCTATATCAAGGAGCTGTCGCGCGCCCGCACCTTCGGCTTCATGCAGGAAGTGGAATGGATGCGCTCACAGGGACTGGCACTGGGCGGCAGCCTCGACAACGCGGTGGTGATGGACGAATACCGCGTGCTGAACAGCGACGGGCTGCGCTATCAGGACGAATTCGTGAAGCACAAGGTGCTCGATGCGATCGGCGACCTGTACCTGCTGGGCCATCCGCTGATCGGCGCGTTCAGCGGCCACAAGTCCGGCCACGCGCTGAACAATGCATTGTTGCGGGCGCTGCTGGCCGACAGCGCTGCGTGGGAGTTTGCCAGCTTCGAACGTACGGAAGACGCGCCGGCGTTTCTTTCGTTTGCACCGCAGACCGCGTGACAGCCGCTGCCTGGCGTAAAGTTCAGCGCGGTGAACGGGCGCGGTGACGCCGCGCCAGAATTTCCAGAGCAGATTTGAGCGGCGACGGTTCAAGACCGTCAGCGAGCGCCTGCAGACCGGCTGCGGCGGCGGGCGGGACGGCGGCGGCCGAGGTTTTGCGTGATGTGGAATGATCGTCGCCGCCAACTTGCATGGCAATCCTGATTCCAGTAATCTCCAAGCGGCGTTTCCGGAGTGCCGCAAGCAGGCGCGGCACCAGTTGCCGCAGTGCGGTCGCAACCGGCCCGTTGTCGGCGACCAGAATCAGAATTCCGTCTGCACAATGACCGACACGGCTGGCATGAGCCAGCTGCGCCGGGGCGATCTCGAGATATATCCTTTGCAGTTCCAGAATGCGCTGCGCGTGGCCTATCGCCGGCACGGTATTGGCAGTTCTGAGGTAGGCACCGATTCGTTGCATGCGCGTGATGGCAGCGGAGGGAACGATGAATATTATTCTAGTTTCCGACAGACTCGCAAAATCCCGCACGATCACGCTGACCGGCCGGCGTCTGGTGCTCGCCGGTGTGGTGTTGCTGGCGGCCGCAATCGTGCTGGTCGGCTGGCTGCAGTTTACCGGGCTGCGCTGGCTGGCGCGGAACGATGCGGAGTCGTTCCAGGCGCTGTTCGATCTGTCGCCGGCCCGCATCGTTGCGGCGGATCCGGCACCGGCCGCCGCCGATCTGCGCCGCAACCTGAACGCGATGGCGGTACGCGTCGGGCGCATGCAGGCACAATTGCTGCGGCTCAACGTCCTCGGCGAGCGGCTGGCGCAGCTCGCCGGATTCAAGCTGCAGGATCTGATGATGGACCGCGCGCCGGGACAGGGCGGCCCGGCACCGGATGCCACGGAAAGCAACCTGTCGGCGAGCGATCTGGAGACCGAAATCGACCGCGTCGCGCGCCGGCTCGACAGTCGTGGCGACGCGTTCGACATATTGCAGTCGGCGCTGAACCGCGACCGCGTGCGCAAACAGCTGCGTCCGAGCGAACTGCCGGTGCAGGGCGCCTTCGAATCGTCGCCGTTCGGCTGGCGTATCGACCCGTTCAAGGGCACCAAGGCATTTCACGATGGCGTTGACCTTGCCGCGCGCCCGGGAACGCCGGTGACGGCGGCGGCCGGCGGCATCGTGGTGTTTTCCGGTTCCTATCCGGGATATGGTAATATGGTCGAGATCGACCATGGCAACGGCCTGACCACTCGTTACGCGCATATGTCGAAGTGTCTGGTCAAGATTGGCGATGTGGTTTTTCCAGGCACCCCGATCGGAACGGTGGGCAGCACCGGCCGGTCCACCGGAGCCCATCTGCATTTTGAAGTGCGCTCGCATGGCACACCGCTCGATCCGTCCAGGTTCGTGCGACTGCCCGGTTGATGCAGCTGCGGGTGTGAACGTACATGAGGGGTGGGGATTGCGTTCCCCCGCCCCTTTTCTATTTGCGGACGGCTGAAGTGGCACAAACGAGTTAGTTGATGATAACGAAGCTGATCAAGAAGGTTGTCGGAAGCCGCAACGAACGGCTGCTGAAACAGTACCGCCGTACGGCGCAGGCGATCAATGCGCTCGAACCGCAAATCCAGAAACTTTCGGATGCCGAGCTGCGTGCGAAGACCGAAGAATTCCGCGAACGCTACAAGGCCGGCGAAACGCTCGACAAGCTGCTGCCGGAGGCGTTCGCGGTAGTGCGCGAAGGTGCCCGGCGCACGCTGGGCATGCGGCATTTTGACGTGCAGTTGATTGGCGGCATGGTGCTGCACTACGGCAAGATTGCGGAAATGCGGACCGGCGAAGGCAAAACGCTGATGGCGACGCTGCCGGTTTATCTCAACGCGATTCCGGCCGAAGGCGTGCACGTCGTCACCGTGAATGACTACCTGGCCAGCCGCGACGCCGAATGGATGGGCAACATCTACCGTTTTCTGGGGTTGACCGTCGGCGTCAACCTGTCGCAGATGGACCATGAATCGAAGCAGGCCGCCTATGCTGCCGACGTGACTTACGGCACCAACAACGAATTCGGCTTTGATTATCTGCGCGACAACATGGTTTACCAGCCGTCGGAGCGGGTGCAGCGTCCGCTGGTCTACGGCATCGTCGACGAGGTCGACTCGATCCTGATCGATGAGGCGCGCACGCCGCTGATCATTTCGGGGCAGGCGGACGATTCCACCGAGCTCTACGTGCGGATGAACAAGATCGCGCCGCAACTGACGCGTCAGCAGGAAGAGGACGGCCCCGGCGACTACAGCGTCGATGAAAAGCAGAACCAGGTGCTGCTGACTGAAGCCGGCCATGAACACGCCGAAGAGTATCTGGCGAAGAGCGGCATACTGCCGGAAGGCACCAGCCTCTACGATCCCGCCAACATCGGACTGATGCATCATCTGTACGCGTCGCTGCGCGCCTACGCGCTGTTCCATCGCGACCAGCATTATGTGGTGCAGAACAACGAGATCGTGATCGTCGACGAATTTACCGGGCGGCTGATGCCGGGCCGGCGCTGGTCGGACGGGTTGCACCAGGCGGTGGAAGCGAAGGAAGGCGTCACGGTCAATTCCGAGAATCAGACGCTGGCGTCGATCACGTTCCAGAATTATTTCCGGATGTACAAGAAGCTGGCCGGGATGACCGGCACGGCGGACACCGAAGCCTACGAATTCCAGGAAATCTACGGCCTGGAAACGGTGGTGATCCCGACCCACCGGCCGATGGTCCGCGAGGATCGCATGGACCAGGTGTTCCGCACCTCCAAGGAACGGTATCAGGCCGTGATCAACGACATCAGGGACTGCTACGAACGCGGCCAGCCGGTACTGGTCGGCACGACGTCGATCGAAAACAACGAGCTGCTGTCCGGCATGCTCGACAAGCACAAGCTGCCGCACAACGTGCTGAACGCGAAGCAGCATGAGCGCGAAGCCGAAATCATCACACAGGCCGGACGGCCGAAGATGGTGACCATCGCTACCAACATGGCGGGACGCGGTACCGATATCGTGCTGGGCGGCAATTCGCAACCGGAAATCAACGCGGTCGAGGCAGACGAGGCGCTCAGCGACGACGAAAAAAAACAGCGTATCGAACGCATCCGCAGCGACTGGGCGGCGCTTCATGAGCGGGTGATCGCGGCCGGCGGTCTGCACATCATCGGCACCGAACGGCACGAATCGCGGCGCGTCGACAACCAGTTGCGCGGGCGTTCGGGACGCCAGGGCGATCCCGGCTCCAGCCGTTTCTATCTGTCGCTGGAGGATCCGCTGCTGCGGATTTTCGCGTCCGATCGCGTCGCCGCGATCATGCAGCGGCTGAAAATGCCGGACGGCGAGCCGATTGAACACCCGTGGGTGACGCGCGCGATCGAAAACGCACAGCGCAAGGTCGAAGCCCGCAACTTCGACATCCGCAAGCAGCTGCTCGAATACGATGACGTTGCCAACGACCAGCGCAAGGTCATCTACCAGCAGCGCAACGAGCTGCTGGAGTCGGCCGATATTTCCGGCACCATCAATACGATGCGCGAGGACGTGACGCGCCGCCTGGTCGGCGAATATGTGCCGCCCGAAAGCGTCGAGGAGCAGTGGGACGTTCCGGGGCTGGAGAAGGCGCTGGCTTCGGAATTCCAGTTGCAATTGCCGATGAGCCAGTGGCTGGAAGAGGAGAACGAACTCGATGCCGAGACCATCTGCGAGCGTGTGATCGAGGCGGTGCATGCACAGTACAACGCCAAGCTGGCGCTGGTTGAGCCCGAGGCGATGCGCCAGTACGAACGCGCAATCATGCTGCAGAGTCTCGACACGCGCTGGCGCGAGCACCTGTCGGCACTCGACTATCTGCGTCAGGGCATTCACCTGCGCGGTTATGCGCAGATGGATCCGAAACAGGAGTACAAGCGCGAGGCGTTCGAACTTTTTGCGCACCTGCTGGAAGTGGTGAAAAGCGAAGTGACGCGTGTGCTGATGACGGTGCAGATACGCAGTGCCGAAGCGCTCGAGGAAATCGAGGAGCCCGACACGCCGCGCAACGTGCGCTACCAGCATGCCGAGTACGCCGGCGACGGCACGGCCGCGGAAGCGGAAGGCGGAGATGTGGCGGTAATGGAAAAACCGCAACCGTTCGTGCGCCAGGGTCAGAAAGTCGGGCGCAACGATCCCTGTCCGTGCGGCTCCGGCAAGAAATACAAACAGTGTCACGGCAAGCTGGCTTGAGAACAAATTGAACCGCCAAGGCTCCACGAGCGCCAGGAAAGACAAAAACAAAGGCAATAACCGCAGAGGGCGCAGAGACGCAGAGGAAACGCAGGGAAAAGCTATAACCGCAAAGGCGCGAAGGCGCAAAGAAAAGCCGCAAAGAACTTCTGATTTTGTTTTCATTTGCGTTCCTTAGCGGCCTCTGCGCCTTGGCGGTTCGATTTTCCCGTTTGTTTGATCAAGTTTTCCTGAATTCATGGCCGTCAATCTGACCACACCCGATCCCGCCGCCATTCGTCCGGTTCCCGGGATTGCGCTGGGTATCGCGAAGGCGAACATCCGCAAGCCGGATCGCAAGGATCTGCTGCTGCTGCGGATCGATGATGGTGCGCGGGTTGCCGGCGTGTTCACGCAGAACCGGTTTTGCGCGGCGCCGGTCATCGTTGCGCGCGAGCATCTGTCGCTGCTCGGCGCCGATGTCGCTGTGCGTGCACTGGTTGTGAATACCGGAAACGCCAACGCCGGCACCGGCGACAAAGGCATGGCCGTGGCACGCCGTACCTGCGAGACGGCGGCGCAACTGCTGGGATGCGCGGCGACGCAGGTGCTGCCGTTTTCAACCGGCGTGATTTCGGAGCCGTTGCCGGTGGAGCGTGTCGTTGCCGGATTGCCGCAGTGTATTGCCGACCTCGATGGCCATAACTGGGTGTCGGCGGCAGAAGCGATCATGACCACCGATACGGTGCCGAAGGCGGTGTCGCGGCAGGTGGAGATTGCCGGCGCGCGCATTACCGTCACCGGTATTGCGAAGGGATCGGGAATGATTCATCCCGACATGGCGACGATGCTCGGATTCGTCGCCACCGACGCGAAGGTGGCGCAACCGGCACTGGAAGCGATGCTGGGCGCGGCGGCGGCACGCTCGTTCAACTGCATCACGGTCGACGGCGACACGTCGACCAATGATTCGTTCGTGCTGATCGCCACCGGCCGCGCTGCGGCACCGGAGATTGCCGATATCGACGGTCCGGACTACAACCGGCTGCTGGACGCGGTGACCGAGGTGAGCGCCGTGCTGGCACAGGCGATCATCCGCGATGGCGAAGGCGCGACCAAGTTCGTCACGATCGAAGTGGAGTCGGGCCGCTCCGAAGCGGAATGCCGGAAGGTCGCCTATGCGATTGCGCATTCGCCGCTGGTGAAGACGGCGCTGTTCGCGTCCGATCCCAATTTCGGCCGCATTCTTGCCGCCGTCGGTTACGCCGGCATCGCCGATCTCGACAGCGGGAAAGTCGATCTTTATCTGAACGACGTGCGCGTCGCCTGCGGTGGCACGCGCGATCCGGTCTATCGCGAGGAAGACGGGCTGCGCGTGATGCGCGAAACGGAAATCACGATGCGCGTCGCGCTGAACCGGGGCGCCTGTGCGGCCCGGATCTGGACATGCGATCTTTCACATGAGTACGTACGCATCAATGCGGAATACCGTTCGTGACGGGCGCAGAACGTAAAAATCAGGAACTACAGAGACACAGAGGCACAGAGAAATGTCGATAAAGCGATATGCATTTGCCCGACCATGGTCGGGCACACGTCTGGATTTCTATCGAGTATTGTTCTCTCCGTGTCTCTGTGCCTCTGTGGTGAATGAATAGTTTTTAACATGAAAAATGCCGAGAAACTGGCCGCGCGCGCCGAAGCGCTGATCGGCCGCATCGAAAAACTGTTGCCGGCGGAGCCGCCTGCCACCGACTGGAACGCGGCGATCGCGTTTCGCTGGCGCAAGCGCAATGGACACGGCCATATCGAGCCGATCAGCCACGTGCACCGCATTCATCTCGATGATCTTACCGGCATCGATGAGCAGAAACGGCTGGTGGAGCAGAACACGCGCCAGTTCGTCTCCGGTTTTCCGGCCAACAACGTGCTGCTCACCGGCGCACGCGGTACCGGCAAGTCGTCGCTGGTGAAGGCGCTGCTCAACAAATATGCGAAAAAGCGCCTGCGCGTGATCGAGGTCGAAAAGCAGGATCTGATCGATCTGCCGGACATCGTCGATTGCATTGCGGCGCGTCCCGAGCGCTTCATTCTGTTTTGTGACGATCTGTCGTTTGAAGCCGACGAGCCCGGCTACAAGGCGCTGAAAGTCGTGCTCGACGGTTCGGTGGCAGCCGCCTCGGAAAACTGCCTGATCTACGCCACGTCGAACCGCCGGCACCTGATGCCGGAGTACATGAACGAAAACCTGGAAACCAAGTACGTCGGCGAAGAAATCCATCCCGGCGAAACCGTCGAGGAAAAAATTTCGCTGTCGGAACGCTTCGGGTTGTGGGCGTCGTTCTATCCGTTCGACCAGGAAGAATATCTGGCGATCGTTGCGCACTGGCTCGACTATTTCAAGGTTGCGGGTGGAAATTCCGAAGTGGTGCGCCGTGAAGCCGTGCAGTGGGCACTTACCCGCGGTTCACGCAGCGGACGCGTTGCATGGCAGTTCGCGCGCAACTGGGCGGGGCAGGCAGGGATGAAGGCGGAGAGCGGAAGACGCAAGTGAGCACTACGCCCGCTTCGCAACCGGCGGCGCCAGCGGCATCGGCCGTCGTCGATGTCGTGGCCGCGGTGATCATTGACGGTGATGGCCGCTTCCTGCTGGCACAGCGGCCGCCGGGCAAGGTCTATGCGGGCTACTGGGAGTTTCCCGGCGGCAAGGTCGAATCCGGCGAGACACGGCAGCAGGCGCTGGCGCGCGAACTGCACGAAGAACTCGGCATCGGCGTACGCCATGCGTACCCGTGGATCACGCGCGAATATGTTTATCCGCATGCCGCAGTGCGGCTGCATTTTTTTCGCGTGGTCGAATGGACAGGGCAGCCGCAGAGCCGCGAACGGCAGCAGTTCCGCTGGCAGCGCGCGAAAGCGCCCGATGTGGCACCGATGCTGCCGGCGAACGCACCGGTGCTGGCGGCGCTGAAGCTGCCGCCGGTCTACGCGATCAGTCAGGCCGAAGCGTTGGGCGAGACGCGGTTTCTCGAACGTCTGCAGCACGCGATCGGGCACGGCACGAGGCTGATCCAGTTGCGCGAAAAGCAGCTCGCGTCCGATGCGCTGCTTTCGCTTGCGACGCGTGCGATGAAGGCCGCACATGACGGCGGTGCGCGGGTGCTGCTGAACGGCACGCCGCAATTCGCGGCGCAGGCAGGCGCCGACGGCGTGCACCTGCCGTCCGCCGCCTTGATGCAGTTGCGGCGGCGGCCCGATCTGCCGCTGGTGGCCGCGTCCTGCCATGACCGTGCCGAGCTCGAGCACGCCGCGGCGCTGGGAATCGATTTCGTGGTGCTGGGGCCGGTGCTGCCGACGTCCAGCCATCCCGCCAGCGTGCCGCTGGGCTGGGCTGATTTTGCGGCGTTGATCGACGGCTATCCGCTGCCGGTTTATGCGCTGGGCGGGCTGTCCGCCGAAATGCTCGACACGGCGTGCGCGCATGGCGCGCACGGCATCGCGATGCTGCGCGGCGCGTGGCACGATGCCGGCGCCGGCTGAGGCCCTTCAATCGGATGCCGGCGGTTCCTCGTCCGACGATTCGTCTCCGGATGCCGGGATGCGGTAGCCTTCGTTGGCCCAGGTGCCGAGATCGATCAGCTTGCAGCGTTCCGAGCAGAACGGACGCCACGGATTGGCGGTCGTCCATTTGGCAGGTTTCCCGCATTGCGGGCAGTTGACGATGCGTGGCTTGTCTGACATGCGGATATTGCGTTGTGCGCTGGCTGATTGCCGTTGCAGCAGGCAGCCGGTTACAGATTGCAGAACGTCAGCTCGAATTCGACGTCGCCATCGGCCATCTTCGGCCGTTCGCTGCCGACCTGCGTCGTGAAGCGGATGTTGAGCGCGTACTTGTTGGCGCTGACTTCGGGCACGCAGCTGTATTCGGGGCGCAGGCCGATGCACAGCATCTGGGCCACGCGCCCCGCCATCATGTGCTGAAACACGCCCTGCGGCGCGGATTCCATCGTGGTCTTGCCGTTTTCGCGCAGCAGCTTGAGCACGATCGCTATCGCGTCGCGCAGCGGCAGATAGGGCGCAAACCATTCGTCGAGATCGCGGCGCTGCTGTTCGACGTCCTGGTGCAGCCAGAAGTGATACGACGGGATGTCGAATTCACAGACGCCTCCCGGAATCGCGGCGCGCTGCTTGATGCTCATCAGCCATTCGTTTTCGCGCGTTTCCTGTCCGACTTTCCCCGTCATCCGGAACAGGCCTGACGATGCGTCATCGATTTCCTGCAGAATGGCGTCGAGCGCCGGCTCCAGAATCTGCGGGTTGCCGCGCAGCGTTTCCAGTGTCTGTTTCTGGCGCTCCAGTTCCTGCAGCAGGTCGGATTTCAGATCGGCTCGTCCCGCCACTTCGAGGATTTCAAACAGCGACAGCAGCGCAACGTGATGTTCCTGCGGACCCGGGCCGGGCAGAAAGTAGTCGACCCGTTCGTAGAGATCTTCCAGGCGTAACAAGGTGCGGATGCGTTCGCTGAGTGGATATTCGTAACTGATCACAGCGTGCTCAACTCGATTGATTCATGCCAAGTATTCCGCAAAATGCGTCGGAAATAAATACTTATCCCTGGGATTTGAATCCGCTTTCGATCGCGCATCCGGTTTTTTGCCTGTCTGCCAGCGCCCGGTAGCGGCGATCCAGCTCGACCACCTGGCGGCGCAGCGCCGCAAGATCGCCGTCATTCGAAATAATGTCGTCGGCATGCCGAAGCCGCTCGTCGCGGGACAGTTGCGTGCGCATGATCGCGCGCACCTCGGCGGGCGTGAGGCCGCTGCGTGCTACGGTACGCGCTACCTGAACCTCCGGCTCGCAGTCGACCACCAGCGTGCGCCGTACCAGCGTCCGGTAGGCGCCGCTCTCCAGCAGCAGCGGCACCACCAGCATGATGTATGGACCGCGTGCCGCCGTGACGCGTGTGACGGTTTCGGCGCGTATCAATGGATGGAGGATGGCTTCCAGTTCGCGTTTTGCCGCGGCGTCAGCAAACACCCGCCGGCGCAGGCAGGCGCGGTCGAGCGCTCCGGCACTGTCGAAGCATGCCGTTCCGAGGCGTTCGCGTATCTGTGTCAGCGCCGGCTGTCCGGCGGCGGTCAGTTCGTGCGCGATGTGATCGGTATCGATCACCGACGCGCCCAGCTCGCCGAAGAAGCGGGCAGCACTGCTCTTGCCGGAGCCGATGCCGCCGGTCAGTCCGATACAGCAGGGCAGGTTGGATGGGTGCTCTGTCGCCACGCAGATGCGGAGAAATCATTGGTGAACAAACATCCGCAGCTTAAAACAGAATCCGCCGCAACAGAAGGGTGCGGGCTCACGCGCCGCCATTTTCGGCACGGAGTCACCATCACGTTTTTGTTCAGATCCGCGGCCGTGGACGGCATGGCATGATTTCGCGCTACACCCGGGCAAGGTAGTAACGCATCATCGGTTCGCCCCAGAACAGCGCGATCAGGCCGGCGGCGGCGAGGTACGGTCCGAACGGAATCGGTGTTTCACGGCGATGCTTTACGAGTACGATCATCGCGACACCGACCGCCGCGCCGACGAATGATGACAGCAGAATCACCAGCGGCAGCATTTTCCATCCCAGCCACGCGCCGATCGCGGCGAGCAGCTTGAAGTCGCCGTAACCCATGCCTTCCTTGCCGGTCGCCAGTTTGAACGCCCAGAACACGGCCCACAGGATGCCGTAGCCGGCAACGGCTCCGATCACGGCGGCCGGAAGCGTCGCAAACGTACCATCGAGATTGAACAACAGACCGGCCCACAGCAGCGGCAGCGTGATGTCGTCGGGCAGATACTGGGTGTCGAGATCGATGAAGGCGAGCGCGATGCAGGCCCATGTGAAAATCAGCGCGCCCGCGGTCTGTGCAGTAATGCCATAGCGCCATGCGACGTAGCCGGCGAGGATGCCGGCGAGTGCCTCGACCGCCGGGTAGCGCAGCGAAATCGGCGCCTTGCATGCCGCGCACTTGCCGCGCAGCCAGGCGTAGCTGAGCAGCGGAATGTTTTCCAGCGCGGTGATGCGGTGGCCGCAGGCGGGACAGGATGAATGCGGAACCGCCAGATTGTACGGGGCATCCGGCGCCGCTGCGATCGCACCGCTTTCTTCACTAAGCGCCGCGCATTCGGAGCGCCACTGACGCTCGAGCATCTTCGGCAGGCGATGAATGACGACATTCAGAAAGCTGCCGACGATAAGGCCGAGCACGGCGCAGATGGCGATGAATGTTTCGGGACTGAGCGGAAGCGGGGCGGGTGGCGGCATGCGTATGAGAGTGTCCGGATTATCGTAATGAGCGGCCGATAGCAGCGCGCACCCGCATCACCGGGTGCGCGCGGTGATCACGCATTCAGACAACCGAACCGAGCTTGAAGATCGGCAGGTACATCGCGATGACTAGGCCGCCGATCAGGATTCCGAGCACCACCATGATCATCGGTTCCATCAGGCTCGACAGCGCGTCCACCTGATCATCGACTTCCTGCTCGTAGAAATCCGCGACCTTCGACAGCATCGTGTCGAGCGCGCCCGATTCCTCGCCGATCGCCACCATCTGTGTCACCATGTTCGGAAAGACGTCGGCGTTCTGCATCGACGACATCAGGCTCGATCCGCTCGCCACTTCGCCCTGGATCTTCTTGGTCGCCGCATAATATTCGTGATTGCCGGCGGCACCGGCGACCGAATCGAGCGCCTCGACCAGCGGCACGCCGGCGGCGAACATCGTCGACAGCGTGCGCGTCC
>JBDZVW010000050.1:0-11875 GCA_040255885.1 Betaproteobacteria bacterium | reverse complement strand
ATTCAGGAGAAACAATGGGCACAGTCGATATCGAAATTGCGCAGAAGGCCAAACTGGAGCGCATCGCCAAGGTCGCCGCGAAACTCGGGATTCCGGAGGATCAGCTCGAGCCGTACGGCCACTACAAGGCGAAAATTTCCTACAAGTTTATCGACAGCCTGAAGAACAAGCCGAACGGCAAGCTCATTCTGGTGACCGCGATCAGCCCGACGCCTGCAGGCGAGGGCAAGACCACCACGACGGTCGGTCTGGGCGACGCATTGAACCGTCTCGGCAAGAAGGCCGTGACCTGCACCCGCGAACCGAGCCTGGGGCCCATTTTCGGGATGAAGGGCGGTGCGGCCGGCGGCGGTCACGCACAGGTGGTGCCGATGGAAGACATCAACCTGCACTTTACCGGCGACTTCAACGCGATCGCGCTCGCCAACAACCTGCTGGCGGCGGCGATCGACAACCACATTCATCACGGCAACGCGCTCGGCATCGACGTGCGCCGCATCACGTGGAAGCGCGTGGTGGACATGAACGACCGTGCGCTGCGCGACATCGTGGTAGCGCTGGGCGGTCCCGGCAACGGTTATCCGCGGCAGGACGGCTTCGACATCGTGGTCGCGTCCGAAGTGATGGCGATCTTCTGCCTCGCGACGTCGCTGGCCGACCTCAAGGCCCGTCTCGGCAACATCGTGATCGGCTACACCCGCGAGCAGAAGCCGATTCTCGCGAAAGACCTCAAGGTGCATGGCGCGATGACGGTGTTGTTGAAGGATGCGCTGCAGCCCAACCTGGTGCAGACGCTGGAAAACAACCCGGCCTTCATCCATGGCGGCCCGTTTGCGAACATTGCGCACGGCTGCAATTCGGTGATGGCGACTCAGACCGCGCTCAAGCTTGCCGATTACGTGGTGACCGAGGCCGGCTTCGGCGCCGACCTGGGCGCCGAGAAGTTCATCGACATCAAGTGCCGCAAGAGCGGCCTGCGCCCGTCGGCAGTGGTGGTGGTGGCGACGATCCGCGCGCTGAAGTACCAGGGCGGTGTGGACGTCAAGGATCTGAATACCGAGAACCTGGCGGCGCTGGAAAAAGGGCTCGCCAATCTGGAGCGCCACGTCAACAACGTGCGCAACAACTATGGGATGCCGTGCGTGGTCGCGGTCAACCACTTCACGTTCGATACCGCGGCCGAGCTGGAGCTGCTGAAGAACAAGATGGCGCATCATGAAGCACCGGTGGTGGTGGCGCGCCACTGGGCCGAGGGCGGCAAGGGTGCCGAGGATCTGGCGCGCGCGGTGATCGACCTGATCGACAAGGTGCCGGCCAATTTCAAGTTCGTCTATGAAGACAACGTGCCGCTGTGGGACAAGATCAAGACGATTGCGACCAAGATTTACGGCGCCGCCGACATCACCGCCGACAGCAAGGTGCGGGCACGCATCAAGGAGTTGCAGGAAGGCGGCTACGGCCACTATCCGGTGTGCATGGCGAAGACCCAGTACTCGTTCTCGACCGATCCCAAGCTGCTGGGTGCGCCGTCCGGACACATCATCAATGTGCGCGAGGTGCGGCTGTCGGCCGGTGCCGAATTCGTGGTGGTGATCTGCGGCGCGCTGATGACGATGCCGGGCCTGCCGAAAGTGCCGTCTTCGGAAAAGATCGACATCACTGACGACGGCAAGGTCGTCGGGCTGTTTTAACAGAAGCGGAAAAAACGGATGGCCCGCGGTCAAATTTTCCGCGGCGCCGTCCGCGCAGGAAACAACAATAAAAAGCCGTATGGCACCTGCGACAGGGTTGCAGGTGGTTTGTCGGAATTAAATGCGGCGCCGTGGCGCCGGTTCGCACCTGACGTGGCACCGAGGAGCCGAAGTCGATGCTGGAGTTTTTCACCGAACCGCAGTTCTGGGTAGGCCTGGCCCAGATCACACTGGTCAATATCGTACTTTCGGGTGACAACGCCGTGGTGATCGCGCTGGCCGCGCGTTCGCTGCCACGACAGCAGCAGAAACAGGCGATCATATGGGGCAGCGCCGCCGCCATCGTGATGCGGATCGTGCTCACGATTGCCGCGATGGAGCTGCTGCGACTACCGTACCTGAAGCTCGTCGGCAGTCTGTTCCTGTTTTACATTGCAGTCGGACTGCTGATCCCGGAAGGGGGTGAGGGCGAGGGGCACGCCGGGAAAAGCACGTTGTGGGCAGCCATCCGCACCATCCTGTGGGCGGACCTCATCATGAGCCTGGACAACGTGCTGGGCGTCGCCGCTGCTGCCAACGGCGATCTGCTGCTGCTCGTTCTCGGGCTGTTGATCAGCATTCCGCTGATCATTTTCGGCAGCACCCTCATCCTGAAGCTGATGGAACGCTTTCCGGTCATCATTACGCTGGGCGCCGCGCTTCTCGGTTACGTTGCCGGCGAGATGCTGGTCACCGATCCCGCCTACAGCGGATGGATAGAGGCCAATCTGCACGTCGCCGAGATGGCGGTGCCGATTATCGGGGCAGTGCTGGTGGTCGTGGTCGGCAAGTGGCTGGCGCTGCGCGCCAGCCGTAAAAATGCGGCGCATTCGGACCGACTGCATACCGGCCGGCCGACCAAGGTGCATCAGTGACACGATAGCGACGGGCCGGCTATGACGGCTGTTCGTGGTACCGCCATCGCGCGAGATTGCGAATGCGGATTCGGCAATCACATTTGACGCATGACTTGGCGATGATGGTATCGAAACGAATCTTTTAGGCTCATGGATGTACGCGTGGCACGGCAGTGCAGCGGATCATTGCCGGCGGTGTGCGAAACGCTGATCCGTACCGCTCACCATCGCCCTTGTGATGCCGGCCGGGATCGAATCCGGGCGCGTATCTGCGATCGTTTTTGACGTCCCCGACACGCTGTCAGGGGAGGGTAGTGAATGCGTGGTTTTCGCAAAATACACACGGCCTGTCGACGGACGGCGGAATTTACGTGTGACGCATGGGATTTTTTGTAAAACTTGATGCGGGTCAATTTTTTTTCCCGTAAGCTTCCGGATGATTGTGCCGTTGCCCGCAGTGGAACAAGAACTTTGCATCAGTTGCGGGTGCGGCGCTTCGTCCAGATGGAGAGGTGTGTTCATAACATTGGACAGGAGGATTCAATGAAAGCCAAAGTATCAAGCTTTATCCGTTCGCCGAAAGTGCATGCTGTGATTGCGGCTGCGGCGGTTGGAGTGTTGGCGGCGGCTCCGGCGCAGGCCTGGGAGCCGACCAAGACGGTGACCTTCGTGGTGCCGGCGGGGACCGGCGGCGGTGCCGACCAGATGGCGCGTTTCATCCAGGGCGTGATCAGCAAGCATCACCTGATGAAAAAGCCGATGGTCGTCATCAATGAGTCAGGCGGTGCGGGTGCGCAGGGCTTCCTCGACATGAAATCTTCGAAGGGCGATCCGGACAAGATCGTCATCACGCTGTCCAACCTGTTCACGACGCCGCTGGCGACGGGCGTTCCGTTCAACTGGAAGGATCTGACCCCGGTCGCGATGTTCGCGCTCGACGAGTTCGTGCTGTGGGTGAATTCCAACGAGCCGTACAAGACCGCGCCGGACTACATCAATGCGGTGAAGAAGGCTCCGGGCAAGTTCAAGATGGGCGGCACCGGGTCGAAGCAGGAAGACCAGATCATCACCGCCGAGATCGAGCAGAACACCGGCGCCAAGTTCACCTACATCCCGTACAAGGGCGGCGGCACGGTTGCGGTGCAGCTGGTCGGCGGCCACATCAATTCGTCGGTGAACAACCCGATCGAAGGCGTGGCGCACTGGCGTGCCGGCAAGCTGCGTCCGCTGTGCGTGTTCGACACCGAGCGCATGAAGTACACCGAAAAAATCACCAAGACCATGTCGTGGCATGACATCCCGACCTGCAAGGAAGCCGGCCTGCCGGTGTCCTACCTGATGCTGCGCGGGATTTTCACGACCGGCGGCGTGTCGCAGGACGTGGTGGACTTCTACATCGACCTGCTGAAGAAGGTGCGGGCAACCCCGGAATGGACGGCGTACGCGAAGAAGGGCGCTTACAACACCACGTTCATGACCGGCCAACCGTTCGTGCAGTGGCTTACCGCGGCCGAACAGAAACATGAGAAACTGATGAAGGCGGCAGGCTTCCTCGCCAAGAAGTAAGCGTGCCGGAACCGGCGTCCATTGGGTCCTCCATGGGCGCCGGCCGCACGTAGCGGGCTGCTTCTGCAGTCACATCCATTCCAGAAAATTTTCTGTTCCAGGCAAGCATCATGGCAAACAACGAAGAGACCGATCGCGACAGCGAAACCGTAGTGACGATGCGCACCGCCGAACTGGGTGTCGCAATACTGGTTTTCGCGTTCGGTGCGCTGTTCATGTACGGCAGCTACGTTCTCGGTATCGGCTGGGGGGCGGAAGGCCCTCAGGCAGGCTATTTTCCGTTTTACGTGGACCTCATCATCTGTGTGTCCGCGGTGGTCGTGTTTTTCCAGGTATTGCGTGCGCCGCGCGGCGGCAAGCTGGAGGAAGCGTTCGTCGAACGCGCGCAGCTCAAGCGCGTGCTGCAGGTATTGATTCCGGCCGCACTGTTCGTGCTCGGCATTCAATTGATCGGGATCTACGTCTCGGGGATCATTTACATTGCAGGATTCATGCGGTTTATCGGCAAATTTCCGTGGTGGCGAAGCATCCTTACCGCCGTCGTGACGATGGTGGTGTTCTTCGTCGTCTTTGAAGCATGGTTCCTGGTACCGCTCTACAAGGGCATGTGGGATCTCACGTCATGGACCGGTTACTGAGTCGCGAATTTAGCGAGAGCCGGCACCAGGCGGCCGGCAGGACTATTACAAGAGCGGGGGAAAATTTACCGTGGCCGATTTGAGTTATCTGTTTCACGGCTTTGCCGTGGCGCTCACGCTGCACAACATCGGGTTCATGTTTGTCGGCGTGATTCTGGGGGTCGTCATTGGCGTGCTGCCGGGTCTGGGCGCCGCCAACGGCATCGCCATTCTGTTGCCGCTGACGTTCAGCATGTCGCCGACATCGGCGATCATCATGTTGTCGTGCATCTACTGGGGCGCGTTGTTCGGCGGCGCCATTGCGTCGATCCTGTTCAATATTCCGGGCGAACCGTGGTCAGTCGCGACGACCTTCGAGGGCTACCCGCTGGCGCAGCAGGGCCGTGCCGGCGAGGCGCTGACGACGTCATTCACGTCGTCGTTCATCGGTGCCTTCTTCGCGGTGCTGATGATCACCTTCCTGGCGCCGCTGGTCGCGCGCTTCGCGCTGCAGTTCGGCCCGGCGGAATTCTTCTCGGTCTACCTGCTCACCTTCTTCAGTTTCGTCGGCATGGGCAAGGGCAATCCGTTCAAGATCCTGGCGTCGATGATGATCGGTTTCGCGCTGGCGGCGGTCGGCATCGACATCGTGACCGGCGTGCCGCGCCTGACGTTCGGCTTCACCGAATTGCTGACCGGCTTCGACTTCCTGATCGCGGTGATCGGCCTGTTCGGCATCGGCGAGATCCTGCTGTCGATGGAAGAGGGACTGAAGTTCCAGGGTGGTGAGGCTGCGAAGATCAATCCGAAGGTGGTATTTCAGACTTGGGCCAAGCTGCCGAAATACTGGATGATATTCATTCGCAGCACGCTGATCGGCATGTGGATGGGTGTCACGCCGGGTGGCGCGACGCCGGCTTCGTTCATGAGCTATGGCATTGCGCAGAAAATGTCGAAGCAGCCCGACAAGTTCGGCACCGGCATTCTCGAAGGGCTGGCGGCGCCGGAGACGGCGGCGCACGCCGCCGGCACGTCGGCACTGCTGCCGATGCTGGCGCTCGGCATTCCGGGTTCGCCCACCGCAGCGGTGCTGCTGGGCGGTTTGCTGATCTGGGGGCTGGAGCCTGGGCCGCTGCTGTTCGTCGAGAAGCCTGACTTCGTGTGGGGGCTGATCGCGTCGATGTATCTCGGCAACATCACCGGACTGATCGTGGTGCTGACACTGGTGCCGCTGTTCGCCGGCATCCTGCGCATATCGTTCTCGATCATTGCGCCGATCATCGTCGTGATCTGCGCGATCGGCGCGTTCACCGTCAACAACGCGATGTTCGACATCTGGGCGATGCTGGGCTTCGGCATAATCGGCTACCTGTTCAAGAAGCTCGGCTACCCGATGGCGCCGCTGGTGCTCGCGATCGTGTTGGGCGGCCGCGCGGAAAGCAGCCTGCGCCAGGCGATGCTGGCGTCGGGTGGACACGTTTCGATCATGTGGGCGAACTGGCTGGTGGGCGGCATCACGCTGCTGGCTTTCATCATGCTGTTCTGGCCGCTGCTGGCGAAAGCGCTTGGGTTTATCCTGCCGAAGCGGCAGCAGGCATTCGATCAGCCGGTCGAATAGATTTCGACATAAAACAAAAGGCCGGAAATCCGGGCTCCGGATTTCCGGTTTTTTTTTGCGTCTCCGGCTGCCACGGCCATTTCGGTGCAATTCGTTCGCGTTTCGAGCGGGAATTGCGAAACTCGCTGCGAAATTATCTGTCATTCTTTTTACTGAACGCCGTATTTCCGTGGCGGATCCCTGGTGAGATGCCGTCGGAATGAGAATGTCGTTGATGCCACGGAGCAGGGCGGCCACGCGAGTGGCTGATCGTTGTGCCGATAATGTCCGGTGCGGGGCCGGGCGGCGGTTGCAGGCAACGCCGGGATTCGCAAGGACCCCCCCGTAGCTCATCTCGCTGGCGAAGTCGGGGTGCCAGTGCAGCGCAGTAAATCCCTGTCCATTTTCACAATGGAGGGGTTCATGACTGTAATCAAGGCATTCAGTTGCATGCGGTCGGGCCGTGCCATGAGTCTGGCGCTGGCCGCAGCGGTGCTTTCCTGCATTGCGGCGCCGGTGTTCGCATGGGAGCCAAACAAAACGGTGACCTTCGTGGTGCCGGCCGGAACCGGCGGCGGTGCCGACCAGATGGCGCGTTTCATTCAGGGCGTGATCAGCAAGCATCACCTGATGAACAAGCCGATGGTCGTGGTCAACGAGTCGGGCGGCGCGGGCGCCCAGGGTTTTCTCGACGTCAAGAATTCGAAGGGTGACAACGAGAAGATCATCATCACGCTGTCCAACCTGTTCACGACGCCGCTGGCGACGGGCGTTCCGTTCAGCTGGAAGGACTTCACACCGGTGGCGATGTTCGCGCTCGACGAGTTCGTGCTGTGGGTGAACGCCAAGACCCCCTACAAAACGCCGATGCAATACATCGACGCGGTGAAGAAGGCACCGGGCAAGTTCAAGATGGGCGGCACCGGGTCGAAGCAGGAAGACCAGATCATCACCGCCGAGATCGAGCAGAAAACGGGCGCCAAGTTCACCTACATTCCGTACAAGGGTGGCGGCACGGTTGCGGTGCAGCTGGTCGGCGGCCACATCGATTCGACGGTGAACAATCCGATCGAACAGGTCGCGCACTGGAAAGCCGGCGCCGTGCGCCCGCTGTGCGTGTTCGATACCAAGCCGATGGAGTACACGCAGAAGATCACCAAAACCATGTCGTGGCACGACATTCCGACCTGCGAGTCGCAAGGATTGCCGGTGACGTACCTGATGCTGCGCGGCATCTTCCTGCCCGGCGGCGTGAAACAGGATGTCGTCGACTATTACATCAAGGTGCTGAAGGAGGTGCGGGCAACGCCGGAATGGAAGGCCTACGCATTGCAGGGTGCCTACAACACCACTTTCATGACCGGCAAGCCGTTCGAGCAGTGGCTTGAAAAGACCGCAGCGTTCCACAAGGACCTGATGGAAAAGGCCGGTTTCGTCGCCAAGAAATAATCGGCAAAAGCGCGCCCCGGGGCACCGGAGCCTTCCGGTCTCCGAGCGCGTCCAACAAATTCATCAGAGGAGGTGCTCATGGAACAGAGCCAGGAAGCCGATCGCGACGGCGAATCGGTCATTACCTACCGGACGGTGGAATACATCGTGGCTGCCGTGGTGCTGGCGGTCAGCATATTGTTCTTGTACGGCAGCTACATCGTCGGCATCGGCTGGGGAATCGTGGGGCCGCAGTCGGGATGGTATCCGTTTTACGTAACCCTGATCATTGCGCTCTGCAGCATCGCCACCATCATCAAGACGCTGCGCACGCCGCGCGGCGGAAAGCTCGAGCAGACCTTCATCGAACGCGGCCAGCTCAAGCGCGTGTTGCTGGTACTGGTTCCGGCCGCGCTGTTCGTGCTCGGCATGGAACTGATCGGCATCTACTACGCCGGCACGATCTATATCGCGCTGTTCATGCGCTACATCGGCAAGTACCCGTGGTGGCGTGCCTGGCTGCTCGCGATCGTCATCAACATCATCTTCTTTATCATGTTTGAAATATGGTTCGCGGTGCCGCTGTATCGCGGCATCTACCATTTCTACGGCTGGACCGGTTACTGAACGCGATGCAATCGTCATGAAAATCTCCGGCACGTTTCAAACAATGAAGAAGGGAGTCCGTCATGTCTGATGTCGCGTTTCTGATGCACGGCTTCGCGGTCGCGCTCACGCCGGCCAATATCGGTTTCATGTTTCTCGGGGTGTTTCTGGGGGTGATCATCGGCGTGTTGCCTGGCCTCGGGGCAGCCAACGGCATCGCCATTCTGTTGCCGCTCACGTTCAGCATGACGCCGACTTCCGGCATCATCATGCTGTCCTGCATCTACTGGGGCGCGCTGTTCGGCGGCGCGATCGCGTCCATCCTGTTCAACATTCCGGGCGAGCCGTGGTCGGTGGCCACCACGTTCGAGGGTTATCCGCTGGCCAAGCAGGGGCGGGCCGGGGAAGCGCTCACGACGTCGTTTTCATCATCTTTCTTCGGCGCGTTGTGTGCGGTGATCATCCTGACGTTCGTTGCGCCCATTGTCGCGCGCTTTGCGCTGCGGTTCGGGCCGCCCGAATTCTTTGCCGTTTATCTGCTGACCTTTTTCAGCTTTGTCGGCATGGGCAAGGCCAGTCCGTACAAGGTTCTGGCAGCGATGATGATCGGCTTCGCGCTGGCTGCGGTTGGTATCGATACCATAACCGGCACGCCGCGGCTGACCTTCGGTGTTTCGAAACTGCTTACCGGTTTCGACTTTCTGATCGCGGTGATCGGGCTGTTCGGCATCGGCGAAATCCTGCTGTCGATGGAAGAGGGCCTGAAATTCCAGCAGGAAGCGGTCAAGATCAACCCCAGGGTGGTGCTGCAGACGTGGGCCAAGCTGCCGAAGTACTACATCATCTTCATTCGCAGCATGTTCATCGGCGTATGGATGGGGGTGACGCCGGGCGGCGCGACGCCGGCATCGTTCATGAGTTACGGTGTGGCGCAGAAGATGTCGAAGCAGCCCGAGAATTACGGCACCGGCATCATCGAGGGTCTGGTGGCACCTGAGACCGCGGCGCACGCCGCCGGCACCTCGGCGCTGCTGCCGATGATCACGCTGGGCATTCCGGGCTCGCCGACGGCGGCCGTGCTGCTGGGCGGGCTGCTGATCTGGGGGCTGGAACCCGGTCCGCTGCTGTTCGTCCAGAAACCGGATTTCGTATGGGGCCTGATCGCCAGCATGTACATCGGCAACGTCGCGGGCCTGATCGTGGTATTGAGCGGCGTGCCGTTTTTCGCCGCCATTCTGCGTGTCCCGTTCGGGATCATCGCGCCGATCATCGTGGAGATCTGCGCCGTGGGTGCGTATACGGTCCATAACGCGATGCTCGACGTATGGTTCATGATCGGCTTCGGCATCGTCGGCTACTTTTTCAAGAAACTGGAGTACCCGATGGCGCCGCTGGTGCTCGCAATCGTGCTCGGAGACAAGGAGGAGGCCAGCTTCCGGCAATCGATGCTGGTGTCGCAGGGACATCTGTCGATCGTATTCACCAGCAGCTACCTTTCGGGCGGGCTCACCGTGCTGGCGTTCATCATGCTCTTCTGGCCGCTGCTGGCGAAGGGCGTAAGGCGGATCCTGCCGAAGCGCGCGGGCGTGATGGCCGATCGGCCGGTCGAATGATGTTGCGTGCCGCCGGAAAACGGCAATTGCGATCCGTGATTTGCGGTTCGCCGCGGTTACCGCGATGCGGGACCGGTGGTTTGCGCCATCCGCCGGAGACTTGCCAACTATCGATGTTCGCCGACAATTTCGGCGGCCGTCCCGTTTGCCCCCGAATTGCGGGCGGTTCGGGCCGGCAGCGACGATCCGAACTGGACCTTGCCACGCCGTTTGAGTCGCGACAGCGTTTCAGGTGACAGGTTGAGGTATGAAGCGAGTTCTTTCTTGGGCAGCCGGTCGACCAGTTCCGGGTGCTTGCGCATGAAGCGGCGCACGCGTCCCGGCGCGTCCAGCAGGTGCAAAGTGATGGTGTGGGCCATGACATCGGCCATCAGCCGCATCACCTCGAATTCGAATTCCTGCTTGATTTTCGGATGATGTTCAAGAAAGTGTCCCCATTGCGGCATCGCCAGCTTGACCGTGCGCGCCTTGGTCACGGTGCGGATCGAATACGGTATCGGCGTGCCGAGGCGCCACGCCGCGTAGCTGGTGTCGATGTCGGATTCGGCGGCGAAGCGCAGGATCATTTCCTTGCCCTGCGAATTCGAGACCACCCGCTTCAGGATGCCCTCGATGATGAAATACTGCTCCATCGCCAGGCCGCCCTGCAGTTCCAGCGCCTCGCTTTTGGCGTAGTCCTCGATTTCAAGCAGCGGCTCGAGCTCCGTCCACTGTTCATCGTCCAGATGCCGCAGCACCAGATTCTGGCGCAGCTGGATGCGGATGATCTTCGCTTCAGGGTGTTTCGAAATAAACGCCATGCACGTGCCCAGGCACCGTGGCGGCCACGGCGGAGGTGACAGGTTAATTTGCAAGTATAGCCGAAAAAGCTGTTTCTTGACCGCGGTCAAGGTGACCTGCGTGGCAGCGTCTATATCCTATCCGCGTTCAGAGGACGGGTTTTTTCTTTCTCAAACCGGCAATCCAAGGAGAGGTTCATGGGAACAGTGACCGAAACTCCGGTCGCCGCGACGGGTGCCGCCACCGAGGTGATTTCGGGCGGGCAGATCGTCGCCAAGATGCTCAAAAACGAGGGGGTGACGCATATCTTCACGATATCCGGCGGCCACATCATCGACATCTATAATGGCTGCCTGGACGAGGGCATCAAGATCGTTGACGTGCGCCACGAGCAGGTGGCGGCGCACGCAGCCGATGCCTACGCGCGGATTACCGGCCGGCTCGGCGCGGCGGTCGTGACCGCGGGCCCGGGCACCACCGATGCGGTCACCGGCATTGCCAACGCGTTCCGCGCCGAGAGCCCGATGCTGCTGATGGGCGGCGCCGGACCGCTGCGCGCGTACAAGATGGGCGCGCTGCAGGACCTCGATCACACCGCGATGATCAAGCCGATCAGCAAGTTCGCGAGCATGGTGATGACCACCGACCGTGCCGCCGAAATGATGGGCCAGGCGATCCGCGAAATGCACAACGGCGCGCCCGGACCCGGCTATCTCGAATTTCCGCACGACGTGCTCGACGGCAAGGTCGACAAGGCGAAGGTGCGCATCCCGGCCAATTACCGTGTGAAGGGCGAGTTCATCGGTGATCCGAACGAGGTCGCGCGTGCCGCCGACGTGATTGCGAAGGCGGAACGGCCGGTGGTGCTGCTCGGCGCGCAAACCCGCACCTGCCGCGCGCACGAAGCGGTGGCGCGCTTCGCCGACCAGTTCAATGTGCCGATCTACGTGCAATCGTCGGCCCGCGGCACGCTGCCGCGCAACCATCGTCACAACATGGTGCGTTCGCGCCGCGTGGCGATGAACGAGGCCGACGTGATTTTCATCGCCGGCACCAAGCTCGACTTCCGCTTCGCCTACGG
>JBDZVW010000365.1:0-3050 GCA_040255885.1 Betaproteobacteria bacterium | reverse complement strand
CTGGGACTCGTCATGCGCCCGGACCTGGCGGCGCTGGACACGGGCTGTCTGTGGGGAGGGCGGCTGTCGGCACTGCGGCTCGAAGATCGCACGCTGTTTCAGTGCCAATGCGCGGGGATGGCAGGGACAACGCACTGGCAATAGCATTCTCGGCGGCCAGCGCCAGTTCACGGCGCGAGCGTCCGGCGGCCGCCAGCGGCGGCGCGAAATGCAGATCGACATGAAAGCGCGGCTCGCGCACCATCGCCGTCACCGTATCCCATAACGACGTGTCGCCGTCATACGCCGCCGCCGCGCAGCGTGAGCCGTCGCTGCGCATGAATCGCACCGCGACCGGAATAACGGCGGCGCCCGCCCGCACCGCGGGTTGGAGCAGCGACGCGTGAAACGGCAGCAGCACGGTGCCGTCGGTCGCCACGCCTTCCGGAAACACCGCACAGCATTCGCCGCCGGCAAGCGCGTCGGCGATCACCTGCCCGACCCGCGCGGCATCACGCCGGCGCCCGCGCTCGATGAAGATCGTGCCAACACCGGCGCACAGCCAGCCGATCACCGGCCAGCGCCGGATTTCGGATTTTGCGACGAAGCGCGCCGGACACACTGCCTTGACGGCGAAAATCTCCACCCACGAAACGTGATTGGAAACGAACAGCACGCCACGCGTATCGAAGCCGGGGACCGCGCCGCTGGCGCGCAGATGACAACCGAGTATCGGGAGCAGCTGCGCCGACCAGCGCCGGATGCGGCGGCGCCGGCTGTCGGCGCTGCGAAACGGAAATGTGAATGCGACGCTTGCCAGGCCTTGCAACAGATGCAACACGAGCCGCGCCAGGCGCGCACCGCGGATCAGGAAAGAAGTCCGGGGATGGATGTCCGCGGCCATGCCGCCCCCTGGCGTCCCGATGCGTTTCAGTAATGCTGGACCCGCGTCACGCCGCCGCCGGACAGCACACGCACCCGCTCGCCGGGGCGGAAGGCTTCGTCGGCCGCCTGCGTCACCGCGATGGTCCGGCCGCTGTCGAGACGAACGGTGATCTGCAGTCCCTGCTGGCGCGTCGCGCCCTGCTCCGCCGCCTGTCCCAGCAGACCGCCCGCCACTGCGCCCAGCACCGCGCCAACCGCCGAACCCGTGCCGTGACCGATGGTGCTGCCGCCGATGCCACCGACCGCCGCACCGGATACCGCGCCGACGCCGCTGCGCGTGCCTTCAATCTGCACCACGCGCACCGAATCCACCGTACCCAGTTGCACGCTCTGCGCCTGACGCGCCTGGTCACGCGAATAGGAACTGCCGGACAGGCTTTCGGCACAGCCTCCCAAAAATGCCAGCGCCATCATCATCGCGCACAAACCGATGCATTTTGTCATGTGATCCCCCTTTACCATAAGGTGATGCCGAAGTCGCGCTTGAAGCGGTCGCCGATTTCGGCGTGAGTAAACGCGTGGTTCTGCGGGCCGCGGACGGCGATCTTCAGCGCTCCGAGCAACGCGCCGAGGCGGCCGGTCAATTCCCAGTCCATGCCGTGAGCGATGCCATACAGCAAACCGGCACGATAGGCATCGCCGCAGCCGGTCGGATCGACCACTTCCTGCGCCGGGACGCTCGGAATTTCGATCTGGCTGCCGTTATCGTAAATGGTCGAGCCCTGCGCGCCAAACGTGACGACAGCCGCGCGCACCAGTTTCGCCAGTTCCTCCAGCTTGCGGCCGGTTTTTTCCTGCAGCAGCTGCGCTTCGTAGCTGTTCACCGCCAGGTAATCGGCCCGGCGCAGAAACTCCAGCAACTCATCGCCGCTGAACATCGGCAGCCCCTGACCTGGATCGAATATGAACGGGATGCCGGCTTCAGAGAATTCGCGCGCATGCTGCAGCATGCCGTCACGCCCATCCGGCGCGACGATGCCGAGTTGGACGCCGTCGGCGTCGCCGACGTGGTTCGCATGCGCGTGATTCATCGCGCCCGGATGGAACGCGGTGATCTGGTTGTCATCGAGATCGGTGGTGATGAACGCCTGCGCGGTGAATGTCTGCGGAATGCGCCGCACGTGCGTGGGCGCCAGTTCCAGTGCCGCCAGGCGCTCGTCATACGGCGCGCTGTCGTCACCGACCGTTGCCATGATCAGCGGCTCGCCGCCCAGCAGTTTCAGGCTGTACGCGATGTTGCCGGCGCAGCCGCCGAATTCGCGCCGCATCTCCGGCACCAGAAAACACACGTTCAGAATGTGCAGTTGATCGGGCAGCAGATGGTTCCGGAAGCGGTCCGGAAACACCATGATATTGTCATAGGCGATGGAGCCGCAGATCAGCGTCGGCATGAAGATGTCCTGAATGCTCAAACCGCGTGATTATAACGCATCGCTACGCGGACCCGCAGTGCGAGACGGGCGCCTTTTTTGCTAACATGAGCGCGGAAATCGCGCCGTGCCGGTGATCATCCGACCGGACGGCCTTGTTCAACCTGACACGGGAGCCATCGTATGTTGAAAGAATTCAAAGAATTCGCAGTGCGCGGCAACGTAGTGGACATGGCGGTCGGAATCATCATTGGCGCCGCCTTCACTTCAGTGGTCAAATCGCTGGTCGACAACATCATCATGCCGCCGATCGGCCTGCTGGTCGGCAACGTGGACTTCTCGGATCTGTTCGTCGTGCTGAAACAGGGCCACACGCCGGGACCCTACCTGTCGATGGACGCGGCGCAGAAGGCGGGCGCAGTGGTATGGGGATACGGCACCTTCGTCAACACCGTCATTTCGTTCATCATCGTGTCGTTCGCGGTGTTCATGCTGGTGCGCGCGCTGATGAAGATGAAGCGTCCGGCGCCCGCCGCGGCACCGACGACCAAGGACTGCCCGCAGTGCGCGACCAGCATTCCGCTCGCCGCCAAGCGCTGTCCGAATTGCACGTCGCAGCTCTAAGCAGGGGGCAATAATAGACGGGATTAACTGGCGAGGCGTAGCCCCTATTAAGCTAATTCCGTTTTGCTGTCGCGGAGGACGGATAAGCAGCCGATTATTCGGACGCCGCCCACCACCCCGTCCGCTTCGCGT
>JBDZVW010000364.1:0-3052 GCA_040255885.1 Betaproteobacteria bacterium | reverse complement strand
ATTCGGGTTGTTGGGCAGGTTTGATACTCGATGAATCGAAAAAACGACATCTTCTGCCGTGAAATCAGATCCATCATGGAACTTGACACCGTGGCGTAGCTTGAACTCCCAGGTGGTGTCATCGATTTGCCGCCACGAAACGGCTAATCCGGGCAGCCACTTGCCCTTCTCATCCCGCTTCACCAGCGAATCGAAAATGTGCATCGAATAAGCAACGTTCGTCGACAGCCACTGATAATGCGGATCGACCGCGGGCGTAGCGCGCGTGGCAATCGTCAAGTCCTTTGCCTGGCTGACGTAAGGCAAAACCACCATCAGTGCGGCGCAAAAGAAAACTTGTATGACTCGTTTGAACATCGTTCCCCTCCCTGAGTTAGCTGTCGTTCAACTCTATGCCCATTATTTCCAGACTTGCTCGGCGACCCGCATAAAATTGCCGCCGAGAATAGCCGTGACATCGACGTTGCTGTAACCGCGCCGCACCAACAGTTCAGTGATCTCGGGAATATGTTCCGGCCCCAAATAGGAACCGCTCCCAGCCGGATACCCCCGCGGGTACGTATTGGGGCTCGCGGCGCGCTGTTGCGCCTTGTGATCGAGGTAGTACACATGGTCGATGCCGAGCCCGACATGCTGCGGGCCAACCAGACTCGACACGTAATCGACATGGCGAACGAACGCTTCAGGCGTTGCCTGCATGTCCTTGGCAAGGAAATGGCCGACACCCGTGATCCCGATCACACCGCCGGTTGCGGCACAAGCCTTGATCTGATCGTCTTTGATGTTGCGATCGTGCGGACAAAGAGCGTAGGCATTCGAGTGGGAAAACAACACCGGTGTGCAACATGCCTCCATCGCCTCCATGGAAGAACGGTAGCTGGTGTGCGTGCAATCGAGAAGCATGCCGACGCGGTTCATTTCCTCGATCAGCTTCAATCCGTAACGACTCAGGCCACCGTCCGATCGCTCGCTGCAACCATCGGCCGCCTGATTGCGCTGGTTGTAGGCGAGCAGCATGTGGCGCACACCCAGCCTGTAGTAGAGCTCGACCATGTTGCTGTCCCCTCCCAGCGGATTCGAACCCTGGAAATGGAACCCCAACGCCAGTTTGCCTATTGCCTTTGCGCGGCGGATATCGGCCACTCCTTCGACGAAGACGAAACGTTCGTTCCAGTTGCGGATACGCGCACGCTCCAGTGCCACTCGTCGTACCGTTTCCTCGAGACTCATACGATCCAGTCCGACCGACAAAGAAACAAAATCGACGCCGGCCGCCTCGAATCGATCGAGAATGGTGTTTTTATTTTCTTCCCAATTGCCCCACGGCAGCGTCATGTCGCAAACGACGGCCTCCCGATGCAACGCCGCCGCCTGCTCGGAGATATCAATGGTTGCAGTAATATCGGACAACAGGCGTCTCCTAGGCGCGCGCGAATTCGCGTTCAGCAACGTTGTGGTTTCCCGCCAGATGCTGCATCACGTCACGCACGCTGGCCGCGGCGTCGATATTCCCGAGGGTGGCCTCGCCGGCGATGATCGTCTCAGTGTCGAGGCAGCTCGTGCCGCAGGTACGAAACTTGGCGCTGAGCTCCGCAGCGGTCAACGGATGCGCGAGCGTCCCCTTCGCATACCGGACGCTCGTCACCAGATGTCGCCCGTCCTTCAGTCGGACGGTCGTCACCGCGGGTTGGCGATCCTCAAGATTTTCCCCTCCGGAAGGATCAGGCTGGGCACGCATCTGAATACGCGGTAACCACGCGCGAACGTCCGGCCGATCGACCGCTTCGGGCGTAAAATCCGTCAACGAGAGGCCGCCGTGGAGCAGCGCGACCGCCAGACAATATTGCATGCTGAAACGCGCCTCCATCGCATTGCGGGGAGCGGGATACAACAGGTTACGAGCGTTCTGCTCCGGCACGACGGTCAGGACACCATCCACCTCCTCCGGCGCAAAACCATGCTTTTCCTTCAATTCCAGGAGGCCGTCGACCGAGCGCAGCGTCGAACCGCAGCTCGGAAAACGTTTCACCACCAGCCCGAGTTCCTCGAGTGCGCGCGTCGCTCCTAGCCGTGCCAGCGCACCGTCGAAACGCTCGATGCCGACATTCCCGAACATCTCCCCAAATCCGCGCGGGCCACTAATGCTGTCGGTAGCCGCCGTAATCCCGTTCGCGGCGAGTTCGGCTGCGAGAACGCCGGCTTTTGCGGCGAGTCCGGCATGTACGGGTTTCGCCATCGTACCGAGTTGCGATCGCGAGCCGGTGGCCATGCTGGTACCAAGACCCAGCGCATGACTGGTCGCCGCGGCGTCGAGTTTAAGCAGGCGAGCGCAGGCCACCGCCGCCCCTAATGCACCGATGGTCGACGTCGCGTGCCAGCCGCGGGCGTAATGTTCCGGATTCACCGCTTGCCCCACCCGCGCAAGAATCTCGAATCCGACGATATAGGCGTCAAGCAACGCGTGGCCCGAGAGATCGCGGGTCTCGGCAACCGCCAAGAGCGCTGGAACAATCACGGCGCTGACGTGAGCGATGGCGGCCGGGTCGTAATCATCAAAATCAAGCGCGTGTGCCGCCGTACCATTGACTAATGCTGCCCATGGTGCCGCCGCCGACTCCACACGCCCGACGAGAGTGGCGCATCCTTCACCCCATCCTTTTATCGACCGGGCAACGCCTTGAGTCACAATATTGTGTGACCCGGCGAGCATGCATGCGACCGTATCAAGCACCGCGTCCCGTGCCATCTGATAGGCCGTGTCACCGTGATCATCAGACGTTTCCGCAGCCCAACGCGCCAGCGCTATTGTCGCCTGCATCATCCAAGCCCCCTTCAGTCACCGCGATGAGCCGCCGTCCTGTGCAGCGCCCCTTTCATCTCCCTCATCGAACGACCGGTATGGAATTTGACGTCCGATTTACCGCGCGCACCACTTATCCAAAAGCAAGCCGCAACACTCTGCTCGACTGGCAATGAAATCAAGTCTGCTGATGATCTGTCAATGCTTCCAAAGCGGATCCCAGCGGGCATTAGAGCGCTTACGAATCATGAT
>JBDZVW010000363.1:0-3053 GCA_040255885.1 Betaproteobacteria bacterium | reverse complement strand
GACGCTGGTCGGCGATCCGGTCGACAATATACCGGGCGTGGCGAAGGTCGGCCCCAAGACTGCGGTGAAATGGTTGGCGCAGTACGGCACGCTGGAAAACCTGCTCGCGCATGCCGCCGAAATAAAAGGCGTGGTTGGTGACAATCTGCGCGCCGCGCTCGACTGGCTGCCGCAGGCACGCGAGCTGGTGACGATCAAGTGCGATGTCGAGCTGCCGCTTGGCATCGAGAATCTGAAGTGGGGTGCAACGGACGCCGCGACGCTGGCACGGCTGTTCGAGCACCTCGAATTCAAGAGCTGGCTGCGGGAGCTGCAGGCTCAAGGATCGAGGATCGAGGATCGTGGATCGAGTAAAGACGGCGATGCGCACGGCGCATCGGAAGCCGCCCCTCAATCCTCAATCCTCGCTCCTCAATCCTCACCAGTGCCGCGCCACTACGAAACCATCCTCACCGAAGCACAGCTCGACCAGTGGCTCGCCCGTCTCGACGCCGCACCGCTCACCGCGCTCGACACCGAAACCACCAGTCTCGATGAAATGCGCGCCGAACTGGTCGGCATTTCGTTTGCGATCGAACCGCATCATGCTGCCTATCTGCCGCTCGCGCATCGCTACACCGGCGCGCCGCCGCAGCTCGATCGTGCTGCGGTGCTGGAGAAGCTCAGACCGTGGCTGGAAGCGGCGGACAAGCCGAAGCTCGGCCAGAACCTGAAGTACGACATGCACGTGTTCGCCAATTGCGGCATCACGGTGCGTGGCGTGGTGCATGACACGTTATTGGAATCGTTCGTGTTCGAAAGTCACAAGCCGCACGACATGGACAGCCTGGCGCGGCGCCATCTCGACGTGACGACCATCACCTACGATGATGTGACCGGCAAGGGCGCGTCGCGCATCGGCTTCGAGCAGGTCGCGGTGGAGCGCGCCACCGAATATTCGGGCGAAGACGCCGACGTCACGCTGCAACTGCATCAGGCGCTCTACCCGGCGGTCGAGGCCGATGAAAAGCTGCTGAAGGTTTACCGTGACATCGAAATGCCGGTGCTCGACGTGCTGTTCACGATGGAGCGCAATGGCGTGCTGCTGGATATCAACCAGCTGGTCCGGCTGTCGCATGAATTCGGCATGCGCATGGCCGAATTCGAGGCCGCGGCCCACGAGCTGGCGGGCCAGCCGTTCAATCTCAATTCGCCGAAACAGATCCAGGAAATCCTGTTCACGCAACAGAAGCTGCCGGTCGTGAAGAAAACGCCGTCGGGCCAGCCATCGACCGACGAAGACGTGCTGCAGCGGCTGGCGCTCGATTACCCGCTGCCGAAGAAGATTCTCGAGTACCGCGCGCTGAGCAAGCTCAAGTCCACCTACACCGACAAGCTGCCGCGCATGGTCGGCCAGCGCAGCGGCCGCGTTCATACCCATTACGCGCAGGCCGGCGCGGCGACCGGGCGGCTCGCCAGCAGCGATCCCAATTTGCAGAACATCCCGGTGCGCACCGCGGACGGCCGGCGCATTCGTGAAGCGTTCATCGCGTCGCCCGGTTCGCGCATCGTTTCGGCCGACTATTCGCAGGTCGAGCTGCGCATCATGGCGCACATATCGCAGGATGCCAGCCTGCTCGCCGCGTTTGCCGCCGGCCAGGACATTCACCGCGCCACCGCGGCGGAAATCTTCGGCGTGACGCCGGAACAGGTCGATACCGAGCAGCGGCGCTATGCGAAAGTAATCAATTTCGGGCTGATCTACGGCATGTCGGCGTTTGGCCTCGCGTCGCAGATCGGCATCGAGCGCGCCGCCGCGCAGCAGTACATGGACCGCTATTTCGCGCGCTACCCGGGCGTCGCCGATTACATGCAACGCACCCGTGAGCAGGCGCGTGAGCGCGGCTACGTCGAGACCATTTTCGGCCGCCGCCTGTGGCTGGCCGACATCCGCGCCGGCGGCGGCCCGCGCCGCCAGGCCGCAGAACGCGCCGCGATCAATGCGCCGATGCAGGGCACGGCGGCGGATCTGATCAAGCTCGCGATGGCCGCGGTGCAGCATTGGCTGGAGCGGCGCCGGCTCGGCGCGAAACTGATCATGCAGGTGCATGACGAATTGGTGCTCGAGGTGCCGGAAAACGAGCTCGACGAAGTGCGCGTGGAGTTGCCGGCGCTGATGAGCGGTGTGGCGAAACTGGACGTACCGCTGGTGGTCGACGTCGGCGTCGGGGCCAATTGGGATGAGGCGCATTGAGCGCGCAGGGAACCTTTTGCGGGTGATTGCCGTCCGAAATGAACGGCGGGATGACAAAATGCGGGAAACGTCTCAAAATATTGTCTGCTGCAGGCAAACACGTTGCAGTGCCGTTCCATGAGTGCTGATTCGTCTAAAACCGGCGGCCGCGGCCGCAAAATCATCATCGGTGCATTGCTCGGGCTGGTGGTCATTGGCCTGGTGATCGCGTTCATGCGGCCGGCGGCCGCGCCGCAGGTCACGTTCACTTCTCTGACGGGCAATCAGTTTTCGACCGAAGGCCTGCGCGGCAAGGTGGTGATGGTCAATTTCTGGGCCACCGACTGTCCCGGCTGCATTGCCGAAATGCCGAAGCTCGTCGCCACCTACAACAAGTTCCGCGACAAGGGCTTTGAAATGGTCGCGGTCGCGATACAGTCCGATCCGCCGAATTACGTGCTGGCTTATACGAAGCAGAACAAGCTGCCGTTTCCGGTGGCGCTGGATCCGATGGGAAAGATCGCGAATGCGTTCGGCAATGTCCAGTTGACCCCCACCTCGTTCATCATCGACAAGCACGGCAACGTGATCAGCCGCATCGTCGGCGAACCCGATTTCACCAAGCTGCACGCGCTGCTTGAAAAGCATTTGAAGGGATGATTCAGCAGGGCATGCTGTACGCATGGCCGGCTGGACAATGCAACGACATGGTGCGCCGGGCACACCATCCTTGTACCATGTTTGAAAACCAACCACCCCGTCCGCTTCGCGTCCACCCCTCCTCATTCTGAACTGACCCCAAGAAATTGGACAAATAAAAGTTAAAGGTTCATCAAGGCCT
>JBDZVW010000362.1:0-3060 GCA_040255885.1 Betaproteobacteria bacterium | reverse complement strand
CAATCACAACAGGATGTGAAATGGCTGTGCCGCCGAAGCAGAAAATTCTGGTCACCCGTGATGTATTCCAGGAAACGCTGGATTATCTGACGCAGCATTTCGAAGTCGAGTCCAACCAGTCGGACACCCCGTTCTCCCCGGACACGCTGGCGCAGCGTCTGGCCGACAAGGCCGGCGTCGTTTGCGTGCTGACCGATCGCATCGATGGACCGCTGCTGGACCGCTGCCCGCAGTTGCGGGCAGTGTGCAATATCGCGGTCGGCTACAACAATATCGATGTCGGCGCCTGCACCGCGCACGGTGTCATGGCAACCAATACGCCGGGCGTGCTCGACGGCAGCACCGCCGATTTTGCGTGGACGCTGCTGCTGGCGGCGGCACGGCGGCTGAGCGAGGCGGAAGCCTATCTGCGCAACGGTGATTGGCACGGCTGGTATCTGAAACAGCTGCTGGGTGTCGATGTCCACGGTGCGACGCTCGGCATCATCGGCATGGGCCGCATCGGTCAGGCGGTGGCGAAACGTGCCGCCGGCTTCGACATGACGGTGCTCTACCACAATCGCAACCGGCTGGCGGCCGCGGTCGAGCGCCGGCTCGGCGCGACGCGCGTCGAGATGAACGAGCTGCTGACGCGCGCCGATTTCGTGGTGCTGCTGGTGCCGTATTCACCGGCGACGCATCATCTGATCGGTGCCGCCGAGCTGACGCGGATGAAACCCACGGCGGTGCTGGTGAATGTTGCACGCGGCGGCGTGGTGGACGACGCGGCGCTGATCGGCGCATTGAAGAACGGGACGATTCGTGCCGCCGGGCTCGACGTCTACGAAGGCGAGCCGAAATTCAACGCGGCGTTTCTCGAATTGAAAAATGTCGTGCTGGCACCGCACGTCGCAAGTTCAACCGAAGCGACGCGCAGCGCAATGGCGATGACGGCGGCACGCAATCTGGTGGCGGCGCTGAGCGGCGCCGAGCCGCCGAATCTGCTCAATCCCGAATGTCGAACGGCGGGAAGCGGCTGATGGCGCAGAGCGGCGAGCCGGACGTTCCGCTACGCAAGATACGCGGCCGGCGACTGCGCCGCCTGCTCGCGCGTTCACGCCACATCGGCTTCACACCGCGCGTGATGCTGCGGCGGATGATCTTCTGGATTGGTGCGCTTGCAGTTGGACTGTGCGCGATCGGCTTTGCGTGGGGCGCGAACCATGCCAACTATCTTTATCATGATTTGATTGCGATCACACGCTTTGCGCCGTTCATTGTCGCCCCGGCCGGGCTGGCGCTGGTGGCGTGGCTGACGCGCCGCTTTTTTCCTGGCAGCCAGGGCAGCGGCATTCCGCAGGCGATCGCTGCGCTGCAGATGCGGGAAGAAGGGCAGCGCCGTTCCGTGCTCTCTTTCAAGCTTGCATTCGGCAAGGTCTTTCTGACACTGCTCGGATTGCTCGCCGGCGCTTCCGTCGGCCGCGAAGGGCCGACGGTGCAGGTCGGCGCGTCGATCATGCTGACGCTCGGCAAGTGGGTGCGTTTCCCGCGCATCGAGCTCGAACGCGGCCTGATTCTCGCCGGCGGTGCGGCCGGCATCGCGGCGGCGTTCAACACGCCGCTTGCCGGCGTGATGTTCGCGATCGAGGAGATGAGCCGCTCGTTCGAGGAACGCACCAGCGGCACCGTGCTGACGGCGGTGATCGTCGCCGGCCTGCTGTCGCTGGCGGTGTTGGGAAATTATCTGTATTTCGGCCACAGTGCCGCGACGCTGGGATCGCCGCATGAATGGATTGCGGTGCCTGTCACCGGCATCGTCTGCGGGCTGCTGGGCGGCATTTTTTCTCGCATCCTGATCGAGATCTCGCGCGGACTGCCGGGCGCCGCCGGGCGCTTTGCCCGCGAAAAACCATTGTGGTTCGCCGCCGTCTGCGGTCTGCTGCTGGCGGTGATCGGACTGTTTTCCGGCAGCCATACCTACGGCACCGGCTACTTCGAAGCGCGTACCATCGTCGAGGGTGGTCATGCGCTGCCGCAGACCTACGGCATTCTCAAGATGCTGGCGAATATCGTGTCCTACGTCAGCGGCATTCCGGGCGGAATTTTTTCGCCGTCGCTGGCGGTCGGCGCCGGCTTCGGCCAGAATCTCGCGGCGCTGATGCCGGACATTCCGACCGGCGCCGTGGTGCTGCTCAGCATGGCGGCCTATTTCGGCGGCGTGGTGCAGGCGCCGATCACGGCGTTCGTGATCGTTGTTGAAATGACCGCCAGCAGCAGCATGGTGCTGCCGCTGATGGCAGCGGCGCTGATCGGCTCCGGTGCATCGCGCCTGATCTGCCCCACGCCGGTGTACAAGGCGCTGGCCGAAGCCTTCCTGGCGCGGCCGGCCCGTGCCGCGAAGACGCAGGCGCCGTCACAGCACATTCCATGAACGGCGGCGCCGCGGGCCGCCGTTCATGGCGCACGGCGTGCGCGGTATTTCTGCGCGATCCGGTACTGTGGACGCTGATGGCGGTGTTCGTCATCCTGTCGGCGGCCGCGCCGGCACGTATCCCGCACTATCCGCAGCTGATCGACTGGAACACCGTGATGGCGCTGACCGGGTTGCTGATTCTTGCGCGCGGCATCGAAACCAGCGGCTACCTGCAGCGCATCGCGCGCCGGCTGATCGCGCGATTGCACACGCAGCGCATGCTGGCCGCGTTTCTGGTGGCGGCCTCCGCGCTGCTGGCGATGGTGCTTACCAACGACATCGCACTGTTCGTGATCGTGCCGCTGACCGTCGGGCTGCGCCGGATTGCCAGCGTGCCGGTTGCGCGCCTGGTGGTATTCGAAGCGCTGGCGGTGAACGCCGGATCGCTGCTGACGCCGATCGGCAATCCGCAGAATCTGTTTCTGTGGCGTATCGCGAACGTGCCAGTCTTCGTTTTTGTGCGTGACATGCTGCCGCTGTTTTTTACCGTGACGGTGCTGCTGGCGATACTGACCGTCGTGGTGTTTCCGGCGTCGCGCATTGCGTTGGCACCCCGTGTTGGCGAAGCACCGCCGTGCCGCTCACTGCTGCTGATTTCGGCCGGGCTG
>JBDZVW010000361.1:0-3071 GCA_040255885.1 Betaproteobacteria bacterium | reverse complement strand
TGCGCGGGCTGGGCGAGAACAGGCGTGAATCGTGCACTTTCTTGATGAAGTGCTTGAGCATCTGCTCGGTGACCGTGAAATCGGCGATCACGCCGTCCTTCATCGGCCGGATGGCGTTGATGTTGCCCGGCGTGCGGCCCAGCATCTGCTTGGCCGCGAGACCGACCTCCTGGATCACCTTCTTGCCGCTGGGGCCGCCTTCCTGGCGGATCGCGACCACCGACGGTTCGTCGAGTACGATCCCTTTGCCGCGGCAGTAAATCAGCGTGTTGGCGGTGCCGAGATCGATCGCCAGATCGTTATTGAAGTAGCTGCTGAGAAAGCCGAACATAAGCTCTCGTTTTTCCAGTGCCGGCAGTGGGTCAAAGAATCGCGGTATGATACCCTATAAGACTTCTCGTTTTAAACAATTTCTCCGCGATTCCCGATGGCACTTTCACTGGACGACGTGACGCGCGCCGCGCAGCTGGCCCGCATCGCGGTGAGCGACGACGAGGCGCGCGCGGTGCTCGAACAGCTGTCGCGGGTGTTCGGCCTGATCGAAACGATGCAGGCAGTCGATACCGATGGCATCGAGCCGATGGCACATGTGCGCGACGTCGTGCTGCGGCTGCGCGACGATGCGGTCACCGAGACCGATCAGCGCGAGCTGCTGCAGTCGATCGCGCCGGAGGCGAGCCGCGGGCTCTATCTGGTGCCCAAGGTCATTGAGTGAGGAGTGAGGCGTGAAGGGTGAGGCGTCGGGCAGGGTTGCCTGGCGCGAGTGTTACTGCCCGTCTGATCGACAGCGATGTACCAGTCAACATTAAAACAACTGGCCGGCCAGCTTGCGGCGAAGGCCGTCTCCAGCGTCGAGGCGTCGACCGTTTTCCTTAACCGGATCAAGGCGTTGAACGAGCGCTACAACGCCTTCATCACGCTCGACGAGGAGCGCACGCTGGCGCAGGCAAGGGCCGCCGACCAGCGCATCGCGCGCGGCGACGCGGGACCGCTTACCGGCGTGCCGATTGCGCAGAAGGATCTGTTCTGCACCGCCGGCCGGCCCACCACCTGCGGTTCGCGCATGCTCGAAAACTTCGTCGCGCCGTATGACGCGCATGTCGTCGAGCGTTTCAATGCCGCCGGCGCGGTGATTCTCGGCAAGACCAACATGGACGAGTTCGCGATGGGCTCGTCGAACGAGACCTCGCATTTCGGTCCGGTCAGAAACCCGTGGAACCTCGACGTGGTGCCGGGCGGCAGCTCCGGCGGCTCGGCCGCAGCGGTGGCGGCGCGGCTGGCGCCGGCGGCGACCGCCACCGACACCGGCGGCTCGATCCGCCAGCCGGCCTCGCACACCGGCGTCTGCGGCCTGAAGCCGACCTACGGGCTGGTGTCGCGCTACGGCATGATCGCATTCGCATCCAGCCTCGACCAGGGCGGCCCGGTGGCACGCACGGCGGAAGATCTGGCGCTGATGCTGAACGTGATGGCCGGATTCGATGCGCGCGACTCGACCAGCCTCGAGCGTGCGCCGGAAGACTACGCGCGCGATCTCGAACGGCCGCTCGACGGCCTGAAAATCGGGCTGCCCGACGAATTCTTCGCCGACGGGCTGGCATCCGACGTGGCGCGCGCGGTGGACGCGGCGGTCGCCGAATTCAGGAAGCTCGGCTGCGAGACGGTGGCGGTGAAGCTGCCGAACATGGCGCTGTCGGTGCCGGTGTATTACGTGCTGGCGCCGGCGGAGGCGTCGAGCAATCTCGCGCGCTACGACGGAGTGCGCTACGGCTTTCGTGCGCCGGAATACGGCGATCTCACCGACATGTATGAAAAGACCCGTGCGCAGGGCTTCGGCGCGGAAGTGAAGCGGCGCGTGCTGATCGGCACCTACGTGCTGTCGCACGGCTATTACGACGCCTATTATCTGCAGGCGCAGAAAGTGCGGCGGCTGATTGCGCAGGATTTCAGCGACGCGTTCGCGCAGTGCGACCTGATCATGGGGCCGACCGCGCCGACCACCGCGTTCCGGCTCGGCGAGCGTACCGCCGACCCGGTGCAGATGTATCTGTCCGACATCTACACCATCGCCGTCAACCTCGCCGGCCTGCCCGGGATGTCGATTCCGGCCGGCTTCGACAGCGCCGGCCTCCCGGTCGGCCTGCAGATCATCGGCAACTATTTCGACGAGGCGCGCATGCTGAATGCGGCGCACCGCTTTCAGATGGCAACCGACTGGCATACGCGCGCGCCGGATGGAATTGAGGCGTGAGGAGTGAGGCGTGAGGTGTAAGGAGTTGAAAAGTTTCCGGCGTGCCAGGTGCGCCGCCATGTTTACTCCTCACTCCTCACCCCTTACTCCTCACGGGATTCAAAAATGAACTGGGAAATCGTCGTCGGCCTGGAAACCCACGTCCAGCTCTCGACGCAATCTAAAATCTTCTCCGGCGCGTCGACCGCGTTCGGTGCCGCGCCCAACACGCAGGCGTGCGCGGTGGACCTCGCGCTGCCGGGCGTGCTGCCGGTGATGAACCGCGAGGCGGTGGCGAAAGCGGTGCGCTTCGGGCTGGCGGTCGGCGGGACCATCAACCGGCGCTCGGTGTTCGCGCGCAAGAATTACTTTTATCCCGATCTGCCGAAGGGCTACCAGATCAGCCAGTACGAGCTGCCGATCGTCGCCGGCGGCAGCCTGTCGTTCATGCTCGACGGCGCTGAAAAGACGGTACAGCTGACGCGCGCGCACCTCGAAGAGGACGCGGGCAAGTCGCTGCACGAGGAATTTGCCGATTATTCCGGCATCGACCTCAACCGCGCCGGCACGCCGCTGGTCGAAATCGTCACCGAGCCCGACATGCGCGGCGCCGCCGAGGCGGTCGCGTACGCGAAGGCGCTGCATGCGCTGGTGCGCTGGCTCGGCATTTCGGACGGCAACATGCAGGAAGGCTCGTTCCGCTGTGACGCGAACGTGTCGGTGCGGCCGGTCGGCACAACGGCATTCGGCACGCGTTGCGAGATCAAGAACCTGAATTCGTTCCGCTTCATCGAGCGCGCGATCCTGTTCGAGGCGCGGCGCCAGATCGAGGTGCTGGAAG
>JBDZVW010000360.1:0-3087 GCA_040255885.1 Betaproteobacteria bacterium | reverse complement strand
CTGCCGCGCGGCCGCGTCGTCGAGATCTACGGTCCGGAATCGTCGGGCAAGACCACGCTGACGCTGTCGGTGATTGCGCAGGCGCAGAAGCTGGGCGGCACCGCCGCGTTCATCGATGCCGAGCACGCGCTCGATCCGCAGTATGCGAGCAAGCTCGGCGTCAACGTCGAGGAACTGTTGATTTCGCAGCCCGACAACGGCGAGCAGGCGCTGGAAATCGCCGACATGCTGGTGCGCTCGGGCTCGGTCGACATCGTCGTCGTCGACTCGGTCGCGGCACTGACGCCGAAAGCCGAAATCGAAGGCGACATGGGCGAGCCGCAGATGGGGCTGCAGGCGCGGCTGATGTCGCAGGCACTACGCAAGCTGACCGCCAACATCAAGCGCTCGAACACGCTGGTGATCTTCATCAACCAGATCCGCATGAAGATCGGCGTGCTGTTCGGCAATCCCGAGACCACCACCGGCGGCAACGCGCTCAAGTTCTATTCGTCGGTGCGCATCGACATCCGCCGCATCGGCAGCATCAAGAAGGGTGACGAGGTGATCGGTTCCGAGACCCGCGCCAAGGTGGTCAAGAACAAGGTCGCGCCGCCATTCCGCAAGGCCGAATTCGACATCCTCTATGGCGAAGGCATTTCGCTCGAAGGCGAAATCATCGAAATGGGCGTTGCGCAGAACATCATCGACAAGTCCGGCGCCTGGTATTCGTACAAGGGCGACCGCATCGGCCAGGGCAAGGACAACGTGCGCGAGTACCTGAAGGCGCATCCGGAGCTGGCGCAGGAAATCGGCAACGCGGTGCGCGAGAAGGTCGGGATCGCCGAGTCGGCAGCGGTGCCGGAAACCGCCGAGGATTGAGCGAACAGCCGGATCTGAAGACGCGCGCGCTGCGCTATCTGGCGCGGCGCGAGCATTCCCGCCTGGAACTTGAGCGCAAGCTGGCGCCGCACACGGACGACCCGGCGGAGCTGGAAAAGGTGCTCGGCGAAATGGAGCGGCGCGGCTGGCTGTCGGCGCAACGGGTGGTCGAGCAGACGCTGCACAATCGTCGCGCACGCTATGGCAGCCGGCGCATCGTGCGCGAGCTCGAAGACAAGGGCATAGCGGAAGCGCTGATCGCCGAAGCGGCGCGGCAGTTGCGGGCGGGCGAGGTGGACGCGGCGCGTGACGTGTGGCGCCGCAAGTTCGGTACATTGCCCGGCGATGCGCGCGAGCGGGCGCGGCAGATGCGGTTTCTGCTGGGGCGCGGCTTCGATCCCGAGGCCGTGCATAAAGTGGTGAATGAAAAAAACGATGACTGAAGGTTGCCGTGACGGCGCGCGCCGCATCCGCCATGCATTCCTGCTGCTGACGGTGCTGCTGCTGGCCGGCTGCGACTACCTGCCGTTCGGCTTCACATCGGTTACGGAAATCCTTGCGCACCCGACGTCGTTCGAAGGCCAGGACGTGAAAGTTCGTGGCACGGTAAAGGACGCGACGAAGGTGCCGATTCTCGATCTCAAGGTCTATACACTGGAAGACCACGGCGCGGATGTCGCGGTGTTCACCGACGGCGCGCTGCCGGCGGTGGGGCAGAGCGTCACGGTGAGAGGCAAGGTCGAAAGCACGGCGATCATCAACGGCCGGTCGCTGGGGCTGCATATTCGCGAAACCAGCCAGTAACGCGGCTGGGTTGCGGTAAAGGTGCGGTCTGGATACAATCAACCAGTCTAACTAGTTTATTTCTTATGGGCACGATCGGGGCTTTTGAGGCCAAGACTCATCTGTCGCAAATACTGGACAAGGTTGCCGCGGGCAAGGAGTTTGTAATTACCAAGCACGGCAAGCCCGTGGCGCGGCTGGTGCCGGTGCGGAAAACTGCCGAACAGCCCGATCTCGATGAAGTTGTCCGTCAGATCAGAGCCTCGCGTAAAGGAAGAAAGCTCGGCGACGTGACGATCCGGCAATTGATCGATGAGGGGAGGCGCTTCTGAGCGCGGTGGTACTGGATTGCTCCATGGTAATGGCCTGGTATTTTGATGACGAGCGCGGCGAAACAGCGCTGTCGGTACTGGATTGGGTCAGGGAGCATGGTGCGGTGGCCCCGGTATTGTGGCCATACGAGATCAGTAACGCATTCGTCATGGCGGAACGCCGCAAGCGAACGACTGAACGCCAGACGGCGCGGGATCTCGAGCGGCTTTCGTTGCTGCCCATTGAGATCGAAGATCACCGTGCGTCGCCGGCGATATTGGCGGGCCTCGCACGCAAGCACAAACTGTCGTCGTATGATGCTGCATATCTGGAGCTCGCGCTCCGCCGGCGCCTTCCGCTTGCCACCGGGGACGACCGGCTGATCGTCGCGGCACGCGCGGCCGGCATAGCGGTACACAAAGCTCACTGAACGAATGGCCCAACCGATGAAATCCTCCGAAATCCGCGAGAAGTTTCTCGCTTTTTTTGAAGCGCATGACCATACCCGGGTGGCGTCGAGCCCGCTGATACCGGCGAACGATCCGACGCTGCTGTTCACCAATGCCGGCATGGTGCAGTTCAAGGACGTGTTCCTCGGTCACGAGAAACGCCCCTACGTGCGCGCGACCACGTCGCAGCGCTGCGTGCGCGCCGGCGGCAAGCACAACGATCTGGAGAACGTCGGCTATACCGCGCGTCATCATACGTTCTTCGAGATGCTCGGCAATTTCAGTTTCGGCGACTACTTCAAGCGCGATGCGATACGCTTCGCGTGGGAACTGCTGACGGAGGTTTACGGGCTGCCGAAGGACAAGCTGTGGACCACCGTCTATCACGACGACGACGAAGCGTACAACGCCTGGACGCAGGACATCGGCGTGCCGGCGGAGCGCTGCGTGCGCATTGCGACATCCGACAATTTCTGGCAGATGGGCGACACCGGGCCGTGCGGACCGTGCAGCGAGATATTCTACGACCACGGCCCCGAAATCGCCGGCGGCCCGCCCGGAACGCCGGACGCCGACGGCGACCGCTACATCGAGATCTGGAACCTGGTGTTCATGCAGTTCAACCGTGACGAGCAGGGCACGCTGCATCCGCTGCCGCGGCCGTCGGTCGATACCGGCATGG
>JBDZVW010000359.1:0-3088 GCA_040255885.1 Betaproteobacteria bacterium | reverse complement strand
CGCATGACAATGTGCGCAATCGCCTGCGCTGCCGCCGCCCGTGTTGCCGGTTTGCCGGCGATGCGCGGGGTGGCTGGTGCCACCGTTGCGCTGCGCGCGAAGGCGGCGCGGCTGCGGGCGCAGCCGTTGGCCGTGACGGCCACCGCGGCAGCATCCGTTAAAATGCCAATGTCATCACAGGCCAGCCCGCAGAACGGGCAGCCGACGGAATTGCCGCGGATGGAAATCGCAGACTTGGGCATAGTGATGCTTCAGGCCGCAGCCGATCGCGCACAGAGAGTGCGTGCCGGCTTTGAACGTTTGAATTCGGGACTTCGCACAGACCGTGCCAAAATGAGCATACTGATTGCGAGGGCGGCATGCAACGCCGCATGCCGCCCGCTACACGGCCGGCCGTTCGTTTTCGGCATGCGGCCGGGGAAGTGTGCGGTCCGTTTCGAGTGCTCAAAGAGTGAGACACAGTGTTGCATCATAATCTCATCGCGGACCCGAAATCTTGCGTGTCCGTCTGGAAAAATAACGAAAAATTAATGGCATGATCCTTGCTGAAATTAATCGAATGACGACTGCGGGAAAAAACGGAGCGCGTGAAACGGAGCGCGGCGGCGTGCGCGTCACCGCTCCGGCGCGATTGCATTTCGGCTTCGTGAATCCCGGCACCGGTGTCGACCGGCAGTTCGGCAGCCTTGGGCTGGCGCTGGAAGAGTTGAATCTTCAGTTGCGGGTGGAGCGTGCCGATGCCTGTTCGGCAGCCGGCGCCGACAGCGCCCGCGCCGCGCACTATGCGAAGCGCCTGCTCCATGCGTGCGGCCTGCGCAAAGCGGTGCGTGTGACGGTCGAACAGGCGATTCCGGCGCATGCCGGGCTCGGCTCCGGCACGCAGATGGCGCTGGCAACGGGCGCCGCGGTTTCGGAGCTGTTCGGCTTGCGTCTGTCGGTGCGCGACATTGCGCGTATCCTGGATCGAGGCCGCCGCTCCGGCATCGGTATCGGCGCATTCGAGCGCGGCGGTTTCATGGTCGACGGCGGGCGCGCAGCCGGCGGCGGTGCGCCGCCGGTGATCAGCCGCATCGCATTTCCGGGTCGCTGGCGCGTGCTGCTGATATTCGACGGACGTTTCAAGGGCTTGCATGATGCGGACGAAGTGGCCGGATTTGCACGGCTGCCGCCGTTTCCCGAAAGCGAGAGCGCGCGGCTGTGCCAGCTGGTGCTGATGGGGGTGTTGCCGGGACTGGCCGAACGCGATCTTGAACAGTTCGGGAGTGCCGTCAATGAAATTCAGCGCGCGGTCGGCGATTACTTTGCACCGGTGCAGGGTGGCCGCTTTGCCAGCCGCGCGGTGGCCGATGCGCTGTCGTGGCTGGAAGGCGAAGGAGCGGCGTGCGTCGGGCAGAGCTCATGGGGGCCGACCGGTTTCGCGATCGTGCATTCGGAACAGCGTGCGCAGGAACTGGCGGTGGCGGCCCGGCGCCGTGCGGCTGACTCCGCGCTGAGCTTCATGGTGTGCCGCGGCCGCAACCGTGGTGCTGAAGTCGGCCGCGGCGCGGTGCAGGAGCGAAGTCGCAGCGGCAGACGCGATCTGCGCGATGCGCGCCGTGCGGCGGAGGATGCGCAGTCTGCCGCTGTCGGGCAATAGGTTTTTGTGAAAGTGCCGCGGCGCGCGGCACGCATGCGGATTCTAATCGATGGAAAAACCATTCATTCTGCACCTGATCACGCCGACGGCGAACGCCAGCCCGTTCGACGTGAATATGGCGTACGACGCCGGTTACGACGCGGTGGCGACGTACTCCGGTGTGGCGCTCGATCAGATCGCGGCGCTGATACAAGATGCAATCTTCTCGCGCGGTCCCAACGGCGTGAAACGCACCGGCGTATTCATCGGCGGCCGTGAGATCGGGCTCGCGGCCGACATGCTGGAAACGGCGCGCAGCGCGATGGTGCCGCCGTTCGAGGTATCGGTGTTCGCCGATCCCAGCGGCGCGTTCACCACTGCCGCGGCGATGGTTGCAGCAGTCGAAGCGACGCTCAAGCGCACGCATGACAAAAAGCTGGCCGACTGCTCGGTGGCCGTTCTCGGCGGCACCGGCCCGGTCGGTGCTGCCGCTGCGGTGCTGGCCGCCGGTGCCGGCGCCAAAGTATGGATCGCCAGCCACACCAGCGCCGACCGCGCGCGCATGACGAGCGAAGTGTCGAATGCCCGCTACAGCGTCAGCACCCAGGCGGCGGATGCCAGTTCCGCGACGCAGAAAGCCGAGCTCATCGAACAGGCCGACGTGATCATGTCGTCGGCGAAGGCCGGCGTGCAGGTGCTGTCGGCCGCGGAACTGGCGAAAGCGTCACGTCTGCTGGTGGCGGCGGACGTCAACGCGGTGCCGCCGGCGGGGATCGAAGGCGTCGGCGTGATGGACAACGGCGCCGCGCTGAAGGCCGGTTCCGGCAAGGCGCTGGGGATTGGTGCGCTGGCGATCGGCAACGTCAAGTACCAGGTGCAGCGCGGGCTGTTCGAATCGATGCTGCGCGCGGACAAGCCGCTTTATCTGGATTTTCGCGATGCATTTTCCGAAGCGCGACGGCTCGTCGCCTGAGCGTCTCCCCTTTCTGATCGCGGCAGTGTCGGGACGCGCGCTGGCGGCGTCGGCGGCGCGCGCCGGATATCCGGTGGTGGTGCTCGACCTGTTCGCCGACAGCGATACCTGTGCAGTAGCCGGTGCGGTGCGCGACGTGTCGCAGCGGCGCCGGCTCGCATTCAGCGTGCGCCGGCTGCTGGCGGCAGCCGACGAGCTGGCGCCTGCCGGCGCGTGCGCCGGTGTGGTGCCGGGCTCGGGCTTCGAGATGCGCCCGGGTCTGCTGGCAAAGCTGTGCACGGGACGCACGCTGCATGGCAATGCGCCGAACGTGGTGCGCGCGATCAAGCATCCGCAGCGCTTTTTCCGGCTGCTCGACGACCTCGGCATCCGGCATCCGGAGGTATCGTTCGCACTGCCGCTCAGGCGTTCGGGGTGGCTCGTCAAGCGCGCGGGCGGTGCCGGCGGTGCACACATCCGGCCCGCGCGGGACGCTGGTGCGCAGGCGTCACGGGTCGATT
>JBDZVW010000049.1:0-12090 GCA_040255885.1 Betaproteobacteria bacterium | reverse complement strand
CGGTCGGGCTGCCGGTCGGCCCCATCAGCACCACCGGCTCGCCCGGCTCGAGCAGTGCACATAGATCGCTCGAGCCGCCCATCTCCAGCACGATCGTCGAAATCAGCCCCTTGTCGGCATCCACCCAGGCGCCGGTCAACGCCAGCCCCTCCATCGCCAACCGCGTGCCCTCGCACTCGCGTGCGCGGGTCTCGTAGTTTTGCAGCCGGTAGAATTGCCCGGGCCGGAAGCGACGCGCCGCCGCCGGCGCTTCGATCACCACTTCGACGATGGTGGGTGTGAGCCGCACCACTTCATGCACGCGGGCACGGTATTCATGGTTGAGCGTGGCAAAGAACGCCGCATCGTTCGCCGCGGAGGCCGGCTGCACCTGTTGCAGCACGCGGTTGACCGTTTCCTTGCCCTGGCGGGCACTGCCCATCGCTTTGACCACGTTGCCGAAATACGACGGGTGCACGTCGCCGAAATAGCTGATGTAGCGCCCATCGTCATTACGCGCGAGCAGCACCCTGACTTCTGCCGGCTTCGAGATCGCGTATTCGGCCGCTACCGGCTCGCCCGTCTCGTCGCATGCCTGGAAATAGCGCCCGTCAAGCTCGAAGTGGGCCGCGTCCTCGCGCGCGAGCACGGTGTTGGGCTGCGTGCCGGCGGCTACCAGGATCGCGCGTGCCGGCAGTTCCACTTCGCCCACTACCGACCAGGCACCATCTTCATCACGGCGCTGGCGTGTCATGCGGATTGCCCGGGCATGGCCGGCGGCGTCGATTTCAACCTGCTTCGGATTGAGTCCCTCGGCAAACCAGATACCCTCTTCGAGCGCCTTTTGCACTTCCTCGTGATTGAGCGTGTACGAGGGGCTGTCCGTCAGACGCTTGCGGTAGGCGATCGTCACGCCGCCCCAGCGCTGCAGCAGCTCGCGGATACGCGGCGCGCGGGCGTCCTTCTTCGCCGCCGCGCGCTCGGCGCGGATCGCGCGCGCGTGAGTGATAAATTCATCGGCGATGCCCGCTTCTTCCGGTGTGTACGAAGCGCGTACCGCGGCTTCGCCGCGCTCGGCTGTAAGGGTTTCGTAACGGCGCAGAAACTTCTCGACCTGCACCGGGTAGTAGGCGAGTGCCTCGGTCGCGGTGTCGATGGCGGTGAGTCCCCCGCCAATCACCACCACCGGTAGCCTCAGCTGCATGTTGGCGATCGACTCGTTCTTCGCCGCACCGGTGAGCTGCAGCGCCATCAGGAAGTCGGAGGCGGCGCGCACCCCGCGCGCAAAGCCGTTCGGCATGTCGATCATCGTCGGACGCCCCGCGCCCACCGCCAGCGCAATGTGGTCGAAGCCTGCGTCAAATGCTTCTTCCACTGTCAGCGTGCCGCCGAAGCGCACACCGCCCAGCAGCAGGAACTGCGCACGGCGTTCCAGCATCAATCGGATGAGCTTCAGGAAGTTCTTGTCCCAGCGCACGGTGATGCCGTATTCGGCAACGCCGCCAAAGCCCGCCATGATGCGATCGTCGAGCCGCTCGTAGAGCTCGGTTACGTCGCGGATGGGTTCAAATGACACCCGCTCGCCAGTGGGCGTGACACCAGAGAGTTCGGCGGGCAGCGGCTCGATCTTCAGTCCGTCGACGCCGACCACGCTGTGCCCGGCGTTCATCAGGTAGTGGGCCAGGGTATAGCCGGCCGGGCCCATGCCGGCCACCAGCACGCGCTTGCCACTCGCCTGCCGCGGGTAGGGCGTGCGCAGGTTCAGCGGATTCCAGCGCGTGAGCAGACTGTAGATTTCGAAACCCCACGGCAGCTCCAGCACGTCCTTCAGCGTGCGGGTCTCGGCCTGCGGGATGTCGACCGGCTCCTGCTTCTGGTAGATGCACGCCTTCATGCAGTCGTTGCAGATACGATGCCCGGTGCCGGCCACCATCGGGTTGTCGACGACGATCATCGCCAGCGCCCCCACCGCCACGCCGGCGCTTTTGAGCTTGTGGAATTCCGAAATGCGCTCTTCCAGCGGGCAGCCGGCGAGCGTGATGCCGAGCGCGCTCTTCTTGTACGCTGCAGCCCCGCTCTCTGCCGCCGCCGCCTTGCGTTCCTTGAGTCCCGTCGAGCACGAATCGCGCCCCTGTTCGTGGCACCAGATACAGTAGTTCGCCTGATCGAGCGCGCCGGTAAGGTCGGTGCCGGCATCGGTCAACCCAAAACCTTCGCGCCGCCGCAGATGATGTTCTTCCAGCGTGTAGCGGCCGAAGCCGTCGGCCGTCTCTTCAACCAGCGGCACCAGATGAAAGGGATCGAGCTTCGCCGGCGCCTTGAACAGCACGCCGGCGCGGTTGCGTTCGCGGCCCGCCGGCGTATGCGCTGCCCATGCTGCGTAGCGCAGTGCCAGTTCCAGGTCTTCGGTGTGAGCGGCCTCGTCCTGCTGCCACGCCGCCACATGGCGCGCGAACTCCAGTTCGCTGAAAGCCCCGTCGAAGCGCGCTGCAAGCTCACGCTCCAGCGCCGCCCCGTCAAACGTCTGTGCTTCTTCCACCTTGTACTGGTGCATCGCCTTGCGCTGCACGAACTGGCGCTTGCAGCCGTAGAGCGGCGCCAGCTCGTGGTGGCGTGCCGCCAGTGCGCCGACCTCAGCTTCGATGCCGAACAGCCGCGCCACGAAATCCTCTGCATGCGGCGCCACTTCGATCAGCAGCTCCGATTCGGCCTTCGCCTCCAGCGCCTCGGGCTTGGCACGTGCCGCAATCAGACGTTCCGCCAGCGCCCTGTCACCGCCCTCCAGAAACGTCAGAAATGCAGCATCCAGGCGGGAAAGCCCCTCCGAATCGTACAGGTCCTGTATTGAAAAACCGTCCGCGAAGCTCAAAGCGAAGTCATTTCCTCAATAATTCAATGATCAATACCTTGAATTATAACCCGCGCCGTTCCGGCGCCATGGTGAAGACAAGTATTCAGAATCGCTATTACGTTTCGTCTGCGGCAGCAGTCGTATCTTTCCCGGATTTCCCTGCATCATGCTCCATTCGGTCGCGAAACAGTGCCGCCCGTACCAGCAGCATCAGCGCCACGGGCGTCGTCACGGTAATGAAAACGGCAACCAGCACCGTCTGCACAAGCGGCCGGGTTTCCGCCATGGAGAAGAAAATGCACGACGCAGCCACGATGCCTGCCACGCCGAATGTCGTGCCCAGCGTCGGCGCATGTACCCTTTCATAGAAGGTCTTGAGTCGCAGCAGCCCCACTGCACCGACGAGCGTGAATCCGGTCCCGGCCAAAACCAGAATCGACACGAGCAAAGCGGCCCAACCGGGCAATTCCGTTGCAGCCATCACTCAATCACCTCTCCACGCATCAGGAACTTGGCAAGGGCTGCGGTTCCGATGAAGCCCAGCAGCGCGATGACGAGCGCTGCCTCGAAGTAAGCTTCATTGCCGGAACGCATGCCAAAGAGCAGGATCAGAAGCACGCCGTTCAGATAGGCCGTATCGAATCCGAGCACCCGGTCCTGCGCTCGCGGCCCCACGAGCATTCTGAATGTCGCGCACAGCAGCGCCAGCGACACAAAAATCTGACCGATAATCAGCGATCCATTCAAGACCGTCATGATCACTCGAATATCTCCTGCAACCGCCGTTCATAACGGCCCTTGATGGTGTCGATCCATGCCTGTCTGTCCACCAGATCGAGAACGTGGATGGTCAGCAGCCCCCTTGCGGAATCGAAATCCACCCACAGTGTTCCCGGTGTGGCGGTAATGATGCACGCAAGAACCGCCAGCCCATACGGATTGCGCAGTTCGAGAGGAATTTCGACAAAGCCGGACGGAGATTTGCGCAAACCCGGACTGAAGATTATCCGCGCGACGGCGAGGTTGGATCGTACGATATCGGCCACTACCAGGACGGCAAGCCGGATAATGACGCCGGGATGCCGGACGACAACTCTATCCTCGCGCAGCAATGCCAGGATCCAGCAAAGGCATAATGCCAGCACACTTCCAAATACAATGTGGCCCGGAGCCAATGTCTGGTTGAGCAGAAGCCACATTGCCAGCAGCAGGACGAACACGAGCGGAAACGGCAGCCAGCGCGTCATGGGCGGCCTCCCTCATAGGGTGGTTGCTGTCCCGCGGAAGACGTCAGCACACCGTGAATATAGTCCTGTGGCGTGTAGAGAGACCGGGCGGCCATCTCCATATAGCGCATGACCGCTCCCGCCTGCACCGTCAATATCGTGCAGCCGAGCAGCAGAAAAAGAACCGGCACCATTTCCATTACGCGCACACGCGGCTGCATGCGCTCGATCGGTGTCCAGAACACGCGCATGCCGGCCCGGATCATGCCGATCAGTGTCATCAATCCCGAGACTATCACCAAAATGAGGAAGGCCCATGAGAGGCCCGGCACGACGGCAGCGGTTGCCGATCCCGGTGATTTGAGAAGCGCCGAAAGCAGGATGAATTTGGCGATGAATCCGGAAAGCGGCGGCGATCCCGAGAGCAGCAGTGCGCAAGCCAGAAAGCTGATGCCCAGCATCGCCATGACCGCCGGCACGACGACACCCCCTTCCGCCTCGTCCGGCTCTTCCTCGTCATCCCTTCCGAATGCCTCGATGGTCACCGCCAGGACGTCCGCGCCCGGCTGGCGCCCGCGTTCCGCGAGCTCTATCAGCAGGTAGAAGGCGGCGATGGCCAGAGTCGAGCTGACCAGATAGAACAGGGCACCGCCGATAACGCCGGTGCCGCCGATGCCGACGGCCGCGAGCACGGTGCCTGACGACACCAGCACCGAAAATCCGGCAAGCCGCCGCATGTCCTGCGACGCCAGCACGCCAATCGCTCCAAACGTAATCGTGGCCATACCGCCGAACAGCAGCCACTCATGGCCCCAACGAGCCAACGCGCCGCTTCCTGCGCCGAACAGCAGCAGTGACAGCCGCAGTACGACGTAAAGGCCGACCTTGCTCATGATCGCGAATACGGCCGCCACCGGCGGGGCTGCCGCTGCATAGGCGGTTGGCAGCCAGAAACTCAGGGGCCACATTCCAGCCTTGATCAGAAACACAATGCCCAGAACGGCGGCCCCGGACTCGAACAGCATCCTGTCTCCAGCCGGAATCAGCGGGATGCGGCGTGCCAGATCGGCCATGTTGAGCGTTCCCGTGACGCCATAGATCAGGCTTACGCCGATCAGGAACAACAGCGACGCGACGAGATTGACCACAATGTAGTGCATGCCCGCCTTGACACGGGTGACGCCCGATCCGTGCAGCACAAGCCCGTAGGACGCGACCAGCAGAAGCTCGAAAAAAACAAACAGGTTGAAAAGATCGCCGGTGAGAAACGCGCCATTCAGTCCCATCAACAGAAACTGCAACAGCGCATGAAAATAGGAACCGGCCCGATGCCAGCGCGCGAGTGCGAAAACGGCCACGGCCAGCGCCAGGAGGCCGGTAAGCAGCAGCATGAGCGCGGAGAGACGATCGGCCACCAGAACGATGCCGAACGGCGCGGGCCAATTGCCGATACGATATACGCCGGAAGGGATGAAAGCCATGCCGTCTGCCCGGAGACTGGCCAGAACCATCAGAATGGCCGCTGTCGCGATCATGCCAAGTATCGATACGATTCCGATGGTGGCTTTCAGTGCGCGGCAGCGCTCATCAATGATCATCATCACGGCGCCCGCGATCAGCGGCAGGATGATGGGCACGACGACGAGATGTTGGATCCAGTCGGTCACGAGTCCGGTTCCGTACCGTCGACGTGGTCGGTGCCGGTCAATCCCCGTGACGCCAGCAGGACGACGAGAAACAGGGCTGTCGTGGCAAAGCCGATCACAATGGCAGTGAGTACGAGCGCCTGCGGCAGCGGGTCGGTATAGTGCGCCGGGTCGGCTGCCTGACCTGCCGCGAGGATGGGGGCGGCGTCGACCTTGAGCCGTCCCATCGCGAAGATGAAGAGATTGACCGCATAGGAAAACAGCGTCAGGCCGATAATCACCTGAAAGGTGCGCGGCCGCAGCACCAGCCATACGCCCGCGCCCGCCAGTATTCCGATCGCCAGTGACAAAACGATTTCCATCACTCGTCTCCGGCAGCGGTCGTATCCGCCCGCTCCTGCGACGCCCGCTGGGTGCGGATCGTCTGATGGGCGAGCGCGATCAGGATGAGGGTGGCCGCCCCCACCACCAGCAGGAACACGCCCAGATCGAAGAACATGGCGCTGGCGAGCGGCATCATGCCAATGACAGGCAACACGGGATGGGCCGTATGCGAAGTCAGGAACGGATGGGAAAACAGCCATGCCCCCATTCCGGTAGCGGCGGCAAGCAGCAGACCCGCCGCCATCCAGCGCAGGGGCTGGACGGTCAAACGTTTTTCCACCCAGCGGATGCCGCCGGCCATATATTGCAGAATGAGTCCCGCCGCCAGGGCGATGCCGGCTGCGAACCCGCCGCCCGGAAGATCATGACCCCGCATGAACAGATACACCGCGAACATCGCGATGAACGGAAACAGAAGCTGCATGATCACCGCGGGAACCGTCAAATAATCGATGACGGTGTCGCCGATGTTGCGCTGGATATCGGCATCATCGGGACTGTTTTGCAAACGCTGCTGTTGCGGGACGTCGGCACTGTCCGGCGCCGGCCGGAAGCGGCGCAACAGCGCAAAAACGGTAAGCGCAACCACGCCGAGAACGGTAATTTCCCCCAAGGTATCAAAGCCGCGAAAGTCCACCAGAATGACGTTAACGACGTTCCTGCCGCCACCTTGCGTATAGGCATGCTCCAGGAAATATGGCGCAATGCCACCGGGCCGCGCGCGCGTCATCACCGCATAAGCGATCACCGACAGCCCGGCGCCGGCCACGACCGCGATCGCGAAATCGCGAATCCGGCGGCCGACGACCATCGGGCTGCGTGCTTCGGCCGTGCCGATTGTCTCGATTCGCTTGGGCAGCCAGCGCAAACCGAGCAACAGCAGCACGGTCGTGACGGTTTCGACCAGCAGCTGCGTCAACGCAAGGTCGGGCGCCGACAGCCAGACGAAGGTCACGCAAACCGCAAGGCCCGCGCCGCCGGTGAGGATCAATGCGGCCAGCCGATGGTATTTGGCGAGACCGGCTGCGGCAATGGCGCAAGCTGCGCCGGAAATCCAGAGGATGGCAAAGGCCGGATCAAAAACGGAGAGCGGTCTGCGGCCCGGCTCCAATCCATGCAGCACCAGCGGCCATGTGGCGGCGACAAGCGCGATGCATAGCACGATCCGCAATTGCGGCTGCAGCCTGCGGGTGCCGAGGAAAGTTTCCAGCGCTCTGGCCCAGCGCAACGAAAGCGCCGCCATCACGCTGTTGAAAATGCGCTGCCCCCTGACATGCCGCAGCAGTGGAGGCCCTTCTTCGCTGGTCGCCAGATAAGTGTGAAGGCAGAAATAAACGACGATGCCGCCAATCAGCGCGATCATGCTCATCAGGAACGGAAATGTGAATCCATGCCACAGCACCAGGCTGTATGCCGGCACGTCGGCACCGAGCACCGCATGTGACGCGGTTTCCAGCAACGGCCCGGCCGTCCGTCCCGGAATGATCCCGACAACGATACAGGCAAGCACCAGCAGCGCGACAGGCAGGCGCATCCAGATCGGCGGCTCGTGCGGCGTTTGCGGCAGATCTTGCGGAGCGGGGCCGAAGAATACGTCCCGAATGAAGCGCAGCGAATAGGCGACACTGAGAGCGGCGGCAATGGTTACGATATAAGGCAGCGCATGGTCGATGACCGATCCGCTGTGAGTTTCAATGGTTTCAGCAAAGAACATTTCCTTCGACAGGAATCCGTTCAACAGCGGAACACCCGCCATCGCTGCGGCGGCGACCATCGCCAGCGTCGCGGTGACGGGCAGGAAGCTCCACAATCCGCTGAGGCGGCGTATGTCGCGCGTGCCGGTCTCGTGATCGATGATTCCGGCGGCCATGAAAAGCGAGGCCTTGAAGGTCGCATGATTCATCATGTGGAAAATGGCCGCGACCAGCGCAAGCGGACTGCCCAGCCCGATCAGCAGCGTGACCAGCCCCAGATGGCTGATCGTTGAATAGGCCAATATGCCCTTGAGGTCCTGTTGAAAAATTGCAAGATAAGCCCCCAGCACGAACGTGATCAGACCCGTGGCGCCGACGAACCATAGCCAGTCGTCGGTGCCACCCAGCACCGGCCACAGCAGAACGAGCAGGAAGACTCCCGCCATCACCAGCGTCGCCGAATGCAGATAGGCGGAGACAGGCGTCGGCGCCGCCATCGCGTGCGGCAGCCAGAAATGAAACGGAAACTGGGCGCTCTTGGTCAGCGCCCCCAGCAGCACCAGAATCAGAACCGGCCGGTACAGCGGGTGTTGCCGAATCACGTCACCCGATGCCAGCACCCGGTCCAGATCATAGCTGCCGACGATGTGGCCGATGATGAGAACGCCGGCGAACAGGCACAATCCGCCCGCCTCCGTGACGATCAGGGACATGCGCGCTCCGTCGCACGCGGCCGCATTGTGATGCCAGTAGCCAATCAGCAGAAAGGAGATCAGACCGGTCAATTCCCAGAAGAACACGAGCTGGATCAGGTTGCCCGCGAGCACGATCCCCAGCATCGCTCCCATAAAAGCCAGAAGGGACGAATAAAAACGTGCCGCCGGATCAGCCGGGGCCATGTAATAACGCGCATAAAGGACAACCAGCAGACCGATTCCCGTCACCAGCAGCGACATCAGCCACGCAAAACCGTCCATGCGCAGCACGAAGTTCAACCCCAGTTGAGGGATCCAGGCGATCTCGTCGCGGACGATGCCGCCATGGGCAAAAGCAGGATAAAGCAGAACGACGAGCACCAGGCTGGCCAGCCCGATCAGGGCGCTGAGTCCGGCCTCGGCATTACGGGCGTTGGTCGGCACCCACGCCGCGGCAACGCTGCCTGCAAAAGGGAGCAGGATGAGGACAATGAGAGCGGCTTGATGCGACATCCCGGGAATTTGTCAGACTTTTTGTGTGCGAGCGGTCATGAGATGATACAGAGAAGGGGGCACGATGACCAAAGAGACCGCACACGGCGTTGCCGTAACCGGCTGTCCGGCAATAATGCCCGAACCGGTCAATACAGGATCGCGACGATGACGACACCAGCGACCATTTTCCCGGCACGAAAGATCATCACGATGGACCCGCGCCGGCCCGCGGCCGAAGCAGTCGCCGTCCGCGATGGCAACGTTGTCGGAGTTGGTACCGCGGATAAGCTGCGTGCGCTCGGACCGCACCGCATCGACGACATGTTTCGCGACAAGGTGCTGATGCCCGGACTGGTCGAAGGCCACTGTCATCTGATGGAAGGCGGGATATGGAATTTCGTCTACGTCGGGTTTTACGATCGTCGCGGGCCGGACGGAACGCTATGGACCGGTCTGCGCAGCTTCGACGAAGTCGTGGCCCGGCTCAAGGCGGCCGAATCGCAATTCACTGATCCTGCTCGGCCGCTGCTGGCATGGGGTTTTGATCCCGTCTATTTCGCGGGCGGACGCATGACCGTGCGCGAGCTCGACCAGGTTTCAAGTAGGCGTCCAATTGCCGTGCTGCATGCAAGCATCCATCTGATGAACGTCAACAGCGCGATGCTCGCCGCCGCCGGTCTCGATCGCAACGTTCGCGCGGAAGGCGTAATCAAGGGAACGAACGGTGAACTTACTGGAGAGCTGCAGGAATTCGCCGCGATGTTTCCGGTGTTCCGCGTCATCGGCAACGCGTTTTTCTCTGCCGCCGAAACCGAGGCCGGAATTCGCAATTTCGGCTGCTCCGCCAACATCGCGGGCGTCACGACTGCCACCGACCTGCTCAGCGACTGCAATGAGGCCGCTGCTGCAAACCTGTTCAAGGTGACGGGCGATCCGACATTTCCGTTACGCATCGTTCCCGCTTTTCGCGGTTTCGACGCGGACCCGCAACAAGGCGTCGGCACCGTGACGCGGCTTGCGCGCAACGCCACCGAGCGGCTGCGCTTCGGCGCAGTGAAACTGGTACTCGACGGTTCGATCCAGGGATTCACCGCCCGCCTGCGCGCGCCCGGCTATCACGACGGCAGCCCCAACGGGCAATGGCTGATGGCGCCGCAACAGGTGGCGGAAATCGTCAATACCTACCATCGTGCCGGCCTGCAACTGCACATCCATACCAATGGCGATGAAGCGACGGACGTCGCACTGGATGCGCTCGAACGCGCGCTCCGCGATCATCCGCGCCACGACCACCGCCACACGATACAGCATGCACAGATGGCCGACGCCGCGCAGTTGCAACGCATGGCGGATCTGGGCGTATGCGTCAACCTGTTCGCGAATCACATTTATTACTGGGGCGACGTTCATTACACCCGCACGGTGGGACCGGAACGCGCGCATTGCATGAACGCCGTCGGCACCGCAAGCCGGCTCGGCATGCATTACGCGATTCATTCGGACGCGCCGATCACGCCGCTGGGGCCGCTGTTCACCGCGTGGTGTGCGGTGAATCGACGCACGATGTCGGGGCGTGTCCTCGGCGAGACGGAACGCATCCCGGTGGCCGACGCGCTGCGTGCGATCACGCTGGGCGCTGCGTACACGCTGAAGCTGGATCACGAAATAGGCAGCATCGAGTCCGGCAAGCGCGCCGATTTCGCGGTGCTGGACGATGATCCGCTCGAAATTCCTCCACAGCGCTTGAAAGACGTCGGCATCTGGGGCACGGTCGTCGCCGGCCGTATCTTCCGCTCACCGCTCGCGCGATGAAAAGCGGCGCCAATCATCGCATCCCGCTGACCATGATCGGCGGTTTTCTCGGCAGCGGCAAGACGACGCTGGTGAATCACTTGCTGCGCGAACTGTCGGGCGTGCGCGCGACCATACTTGTCAACGACTTCGGGTCCGTCAATATCGATGCACGGCTGATCGCCGCAACCGGCGCGGAAACCATTGCGCTGACGAACGGCTGCGTGTGCTGCTCGATAGGCGGCGATCTGACCAAAGCGCTGATCCGCGTGATCGAAACCCGGCCCGCGCCAGACCGCATCATCATTGAAGCGAGCGGCGTGTCCGACCCATCGAAAATCGCACAGGTCGGTTTGGCCGATCCGGCACTGCTGCTCGATGAAATCATCGTATTGGCCGACGCGCACGCGGTCCTGGCGCAAGCGGCGGATCCGCGTCTCGCCGATACGGTTCTGCGTCAACTGGCCGCGGCCGATATCGTGATTCTGAACAAGACTGACCTGGTGTCACATGACGCGTTGCAAACGACGCGCGAGTGGCTCACAACCCATGCACCGCAGGCGTGGATACACGAAACCCGCGATGCTGCCGTGCCACCAGAAGTGCTGGGCAGCCTCGCCACACCATCCAGCATGCCGGCGATCCGGCATGAATCACCGGATCATGACCATGTGTTTTCGACATGGCGCTTCGAAACCGCACGCTTGTTCGACGCCGAAAAGCTTCGCGCGCTGCTGGACGACATGCCGCCAGACATCATCCGCGCAAAAGGGATCGTACGGACCGGCGACGCACCGGACCAAGCGTCAGTCTTTCAATTCGCCGGCAGATCGCGGGAAATGAAAATCTGCGAACACTCGACGCAGGGGCACTCGCAAATCGTTTTCATAGGCGCATCCGGCGTTGCCTTTGATGCAATCGAAACCCGGCTTATGGATGCGCTGTGCCCGGAACCGCGTGCCACCGGTTGACGCGCTGTAATTTATTACAGAAATTGCGACACGTCGGGCAGTGCCGATCGCCCGACCAGGTTTTCGATGCCGATCGCAATCGACAGCAGGTCCGCATCCTGCCCGCCGCCGCATGCGATCTGAAGCCCCGTCGGCAGCGGCACGTCTGAAAGCGGGATCGAAATCGACACGGCACACTGGCCGAACAGATTGGCGGGGCGTGTGTCGTTGGTGCCGCGGCGAATCCATGCCGCGGCCTTCTCCGGCGTCGCATAATCGGCCAACGGAAGTGCGACGTCCGGCGTGGTTGGTGAAATCCAGCCGTCCAATCCCCTCATCCGCTCTTCGGCGATCCGGCACAGCGCGCGCTGGCGGCGCT
>JBDZVW010000048.1:0-12101 GCA_040255885.1 Betaproteobacteria bacterium | reverse complement strand
GCGTCGTGCCCGAGCGCGGACAGCCGCGCCCGCAGCGCCGCAATTTCGGCGTCACGCTTGAGCACCTCGAAGCGCGTGTCGATCAGTTCGATACGGTCGAAAATGGTCTGCAGCTTGGTCGCCTTGTCGACTACGTGCACCGGCGTGGTAACCTTGCCGCAGTCGTGGAGCAGCCCCGCGATCTTCAGCTCATAGCGGTCCTCGTCGGTCATCTCGAAGTCTTTGAGCGGACCGCATTTCGTGTCGTTGACGGCCTCGGCCAGCATCATCGTCAGTGCGGGCACCCGCTGGCAGTGGCCGCCGGTGTACGGAGACTTGTCGTCGATCGCGGCGTTGATCAGCTTGATGAACGACTCGAACAGCGCCTGCAGATGGTTGATCAGCAAGCGGCTGGTGATGGCGATCGCCGCCTGCGACGCCAGCGATTCGGTGAGCTGCTGGTCGGTTTTGGAAAACGCGATGATTTCGCCGGTGCGGCGGTCCTTCGCGTTGATCAGTTGCAGCACGCCGATGATTTCGTTCTCGTGATTCTTCATCGGAATGGTCAGGAACGACTTCGAGCGGTAGCCGGTCTTGCTGTCGATATTGCGGGTACCGGAGAAATCGAATCCTTCCGCGGTGTAGGCATCCTCGACGTTGACCGATTGATCATGCAGCGCCGCATAAGCCGCGACCATCGACAGATTCGGCTTGCCGTCCCTGTCGTAAAGCGCGATCGGATAGAGCGGAATTTCGACGCCGGTGGTGCCGCCCATCGCGATGTTGAACGTGTCGTTGCGCATGATCTCGAATTTGAGCGTGCGCTCCTCGGTCATGCGATACAGCGTGCCGCCGTCGGCGTTGGTGATTTCCTTGGCCGCCACCAGGATCGTTTCCAGCAGGCGGTCGAGATCCTTTTCGCGCGACAGCGAAACACCGACACGGTTGAGCTGCTCGAGCCGGACGAACAGATCATGCGAATCGGGAATGGAAGGGCTGCGCATGGGCGGCGGCTCTTTTCTGCGGCAGGTCAGTACGTGCGCTCGCGTCGACGGGAATGCCGTAAACCCTTAAATTCCCCCCAACCCCCCTTTTTCAAAGGGGGGTGTGCTACTTGATGCATACCGCGCGCACCTGCTGCATGTCGGTAATGCCCGACAGCACTTTTTCGATGCCGTCCTGCTTGAGCGTGCGCATGCCTTCGCCGACCGCGGTCACAAAAAGGTCGGCGACGCGCGCATGCTCCTGGATCAGCTTCTTCACCGGATCGCTTCCGAGCAGCAGTTCGTGCAGGCCGACCCGGCCGCGGTAGCCGACGTTGCCGCAGGCATCGCAACCGCTTGCTTCGTAGAGCGTGAATTTCCCCCTGGAGTCGGCGAAGCTCCTGGTCCAATCCTGCAGCAATTGCTGACGCGCGCGCTGCGGGTCTTCGCGCCACGCCGCGGTATGCTCCAGTTCCAGTGCATATTCATCCATCAGCAGCTGGATTTCATCGTCAGTCGCAACATGCGGCTTGCGGCATTTCGTGCACAGCCGCCGCGCCAGACGCTGCGCCAGCACGCCGAGCAACGCATCGGCGAAGTTGAACGGATCCATTCCCATGTCGAGCAGCCGCACGATGCTCTCCGGTGCGCTGTTGGTGTGCAGTGTCGCAAACACCAGATGGCCGGTCAGCGACGCTTCGATGCCGGTCGACACCGTTTCCTCGTCACGCATCTCGCCGACCATGATGATGTCCGGATCGGCGCGCAGGAATGCCCGCATCGCGGTGGCAAACGTCAGTCCGGCCTTGGGGTTCATCTGCACCTGGCGCAGGCCGCGCTGCGTGATTTCGACCGGGTCCTCGGCGGTCCAGATCTTGGTGCTCGGCGTGTTGAGATGGCGCAGGATCGAGTGCAGCGTCGTGGTCTTGCCGGAGCCGGTCGGCCCGCACACGAAGAACAGTCCGTACGGCTTGGCAACCGTTTCCTTCAAGCGATTCAGATTGAGGTCGCTCAGCGCCAGCTTGTCGATCGGCATCGGCTCGCCGCTCGCCAGGATACGCATGACGACATCTTCCAGCCCGCCCTGCGACGGCACGGTGGCGACCCGCAGCTCGATGTCGAGCGGCCCGAACTTGCGGAACTTGATCTTGCCGTCCTGCGGCTTGCGGCGTTCCGAAATATCGAGATCGCACATGATCTTGATGCGGGCGACCAGCGACCTGCGATAAGTCGAAGGCACGGAAATGTACGGATGCAGCACGCCGTCGCGGCGGAAGCGTATCTCGATTTTCTGCTTGCCCGGGTAGGGCTCGACGTGGATGTCGGACGCGCCCTGCTGATAGGCATCGATGATGATCTTGTTGACCAGGCGCACCAGCTCGTTGTCATTGGCGGCGGACGCGACGTCGTCGCTGGCGCCGGTTTCGTCGTCACCGGTGGCTTCTTCCAGCGTGTCGACCAGATCGCCGATCGAGCCCATATCCTGCATCGCCGTGGCACCGAACAACTGCTCGACCGTCGCATCGAACTCGCGATGCGTGCACACGCGATAGGCGATGCGGCGCTTCGGATAAACGTTGTTGACGACGCGCGAGCCGCGAATGCGCTCGGGATCGGTGGTCAGCACCACGATCCCTTCATCGGTATCGTCGATCGGCACCCAGCGGCTGCCGACGACGAACTCGCGGCTGATATGCTTCATCAGATCGACCGGCTTGACGCGATCGTTCTTGAACGGCTCGTACGGCACACCGAAATGCGCGCCCAGCGCCTCACCGAGAATCTGCGACGTGAGCTGAAAATCCTGCATCAGGATGGTTTCGACATCGGCCCCCTTGGCACGCGCCGAGCGCATCGCCAGCTCGAGTTCGCCGGCCGAAATCACCGCATCGGCCACCAGGCGTTCGTATTTGCCGTGCAAAGGTGAAGCCGCGCTCCGGCGTTTGCGGACCGTGGCAGCAAGCGCATCGCATACATGCGCCAGCGTATCCTGCAACGCCACCGGGAACGGCTGATCATTGCGGCTGTTGATCAACTGCACCACACCGATCAGTTCGCGCGAAGTATCGGCGTCGACGATCGGCGCCACCAGCATCTGCTTGCTGCGGTAGCCGGTGCGCTTGTCCACCTCGCGCAGGAAACGCAGTGTCGGGCTCAGGCTTTTCAGTTCACGTTCGTCGTAGACGTTGCGGATGTTCAGAATGCGCTTGTTGGCCGCGACAAAACCGGCAACGCTCTGGTCGGAGACGGGCAGCCGGATTTCACGGAACGACGACAGGCCGGTCTTCAGTTTGGATACGATCTTCGCGCCGCCATCGGCGACCAGATAGATCGAGGCGCGATCGGCGTTGAACAGCGTGCACAGATCGCCGCCGAGCGCATTGACGGCGTCGTCGACGCTGCCGGCGGCACGTATCCGTTCGATCACCGCCGGCAATGACAGCCCGTCGCTGCCAGCCGGCGCTGCGCCGTTCATGATTCTGTCGTTCAGTACGCTGCTCATGATGATCCTTCAGCCTCCAGCCCGCATCGCGTGCGGGCCGTTTTGTATCCCCTTTGCATCATAGTTCAAACACCTGCCCGGCCGTCAGCATGCGCGGCCGCCGGTCGCCGGCGCACTCGTCGATTTCCTGCATGATCAGCTCGATCTCGCCCGGCTTCAGATGTGTAATGTAGATTTCGGCCGCATGCGTCAGCTGTTTCAATTCTTCCGCCAGCATGCTGGGGCATAAATGCTTCGACGCCACGGCCAGCTCGCGCTCACCGTTGGAGAAGGCGGTTTCAATCACCAGGTAGCGCAGATTTCCGATTTTGTTCACCGCCTGCCACAATCGGCCGTTTGCCGTGGTGTCGCCCGTAAACACCAGGCTGGCGCGGCCGCCATCGAGCTGGAAGCCGACGGCCGGCACCACGTGCTGTGCCGGCAGCGCCGTGATGCGGCGACCGCCGAGATCGACCGTCCGCCCGACTTCGATCGTTTCGAACTTCATGTACGGCGCGCTGCTGTCCGGAATCTGCGTGAAATCCGGCCACAGTTTCCAGTTGAACAGATGTTCCCGCAGAATCGCCAGCGTCGGCGCGGTCGCATGCAGCGTGACCGGCTTGTCCCGCATGCAGCCGACGGTATCGACCAGCAGCGGAATGAACGCCACGTGGTCCATGTGGGAATGCGTGACGAAAATGTGGTCGATCTTCGCCAGCGCCTCGATTTCGAGGTCGCCCACGCCGGTGCCGCCGTCAATCAGCACGTCGTCGTCCAGCAGCATCGACGTCGTCCGCAACCGGCCTCCGATACCGCCGCTGCAACCTAGAACCTTGAGTTTCATCCCTGATTTGTCTTTTACTTGGTTTCGAATCTGAACACGCCGTCCCAGCCATCTCCGGGCGGATTGGCGCGGAAAAACGCGATCCGCTGCGCATACATCCGGTACAGCGCATTTTCGGGAGCGCCGGCAAGCAACTGCGCCAGCCGGCGTTCCGCGCCATCCCAGTCCTGACCGCGGTAGCGGGTCAATAATTCATGGAACAGCGCTACTTCGGCCAGTTGTGACGCCGAAACGTCGCCTTCCTTCCCCACCGGCTCGAAAATCGCAACCGGCTCTTCCTTGCCCTTCACCCGCACCCGGTCGAGCTCACGAAACACAAAATCCGTAACGGCATTACGGGTGTTCTCGCCGACGATGACCGCGGCTCCATACTGCTTCGTCAGACCTTCCAGGCGCGACGCCAGATTCACCGCATCGCCCATCACGGTATAGGCGAGACGGATCTCCGATCCCATGTTGCCGACACTCATGCGGCCGCTGTTGAGCCCGACGCCGATATGGATCTCGGGCCAGCCGCGGGCGCTGAATTCCGGCTGCAGCCGCGCCAGCGCCACGTGCATGTCGAGCGCCGCCTCCAGCGCGCGGCGCGCATGCCCGGGGTCGGCCAGCGGCGCGCCCCAGAATGCCATGATGCAGTCTCCCATATACTTGTCGATCGTTCCGCGATGCTTGTAAATCACCTCCGTGAGCGCCGTCAGAAAGGCATTCATCAGCTGGCTCAGCTCCTTCGGCTCCAGGCCCTCGGAGATGGTGGTAAACCCGCGCACGTCGGTAAACAGCACCGTCAGCTCGCGGCTTTCGCCCTCCATCGAGAACCGGCGAGGATGCTTCGCCATCTCGTCCACCAGTTCCGGCGGCACGTACTGACCGAAGCGGCTGGTGATCTGCCGCCGGCCACGCGCCTCCACAAAGAACCCGTAGGCCATGTTGAATGCATACAGAAGCAAGATCATTGCCAGGCCCGATGCCAGCGGCAAAACCAGATTGCCGTAGGCAAATATCGCGAGGTTGGCCGCTATCGCCCCACCGAGCACCAGCAGCGTGAAGGCGGTCGCCCTGAGCGGCGCCAGCAGCGGCAGCACCAGCGCCATCAGCACGCCGGTCAGCAGCAGCAGCACGAATTCGGCCCCCGTGACATAGGGCGGCTGCTGCTTGATGGTGCCGTCAAGCATGCCCGAAATCAGGTTGGCGTGCACTTCGACTCCGGGATAGGAGCGCCCGACCGGTGTCACCCGCAGATCGAGCAGTCCCGGCGCGGTGGTGCCGACCAGCACGATGCGGCCCTTCAGATCGTCGACCGGCACGCGGCCGTGGATCACGTCGACCGCCGAATAATAGGGGAAACTGCCCTGAAAGCCGCGATACGGCACCAGCGCGGCGGCATGGGCATCGACCGGGATGCGCAACAGGCCGACCTTGAGCCATTCCAGGCCGCCATAGCCGGCATCGCCGCCCGCGGCATCGGCAAACACCGGCTCGACCTTCGGCATTCCGAGCACCACCCGCACCATCGCCAGCGACAGCGATTGATAGTAGGCGCCGTTGTACTCGGCCAGCATCGGCACGCGGCGGGTCATGCCGTCAGGATCGGTGTACGGATTGAAGTGCCCTGCGGTGCGCGCGGCATGCTGCAGTTCGGGCAGATTGGCGGTATAGGCGCTCCACTGCGTGAAGGCGATGTTGCGGCCCTTGAAAGTGCCCGCCGGCAGCGTCGGCGCCGGCAGCAGACCCTTGTCGGAGGTCGGGCTGGGGGCAGCGTGCGTGAACACATAGCCCAGCACCACCGGCCGATCCTTGACACTGCGTGCGAAAATCTCGTCGTACTGCAGCTCGGGGCGCAGCTGCTGCAGCGCATGCGCGTATCCCGGTACGTCGCGCAACTGGTTCTGCCCCAGCTTTTCGAGCACGCCGAGGCCGGAGCTGTCGTCGTGCTCCGGAAACGTCACGTCGAACCCCACGACGGCAACATGGTAATGATCGAACAACTGATCGAGCATCAGCGCCAGGCGGTTGCGCGGCCATGGCCAGTGGCCTTCGCCGCCCTGCGAGCGCTCCGCCAGACTTTTGTCATCGATATCGACGATCACAACGCGATCGTCGACCGTCCGCGGCATCGTCAGCGTCACGCGATAATCGTAGAAGGTGTTCTCCAGTTGCTCGAGCAGCGGCAGCCGATAGTAATGCGCGGCGTACCCCAGGAACACCGCCACCACGAACAGCCCCAGCACGATGGGGACAAGACGCCTCCTCACCGCGAGTTCTCAATCGTGCTTGAAGAAAAACTCCATTTTGACGCCCGATATCTCGACGATGTCGTGATCGTTGAGCGCGTGCGCCTGCGCGCCCAGCGTGCGGCCGTTGACGATCGGGTAATTGACGCCTTCGACATGGGTGATGAAATAGCCCTGCGGCCGGTGCGTGATCACCGCCACCTGCACGCCGGGCCGGCCCACCGTGGTGAGGTTCTTCACCAGTTCCAGTTCACGGCCCGCGCCGGTGCCGCTCAGAATCTGAATCACCGCCCGCGGCTGGGCCGGGCGCGGCGCCGCAGCGGCGGGCCGGGCAGCCGCGGTAAACGATGATGCCGCCGCCAGCGACTGCGTGTCGCCCATGGCGGGCATGGTCTTGCGCGGCGCGGTAAACACCGCCGGCGCCTGCAGCACCATCGTCTTTTCGAATTCGTCGACCGTCGTCAGCGTCTTCTCGGGCGCTTCGCTGATGTAGCGGAACTGGTACTTTCCGATTCCGATCACATCATCGTTCTGCAGGATGTATTTCTTGATCGGATTGCCGTTGACGTAGGTGCCGTTGGTGCTGCCGAGGTCTTCCAGGAACGAGTCGTTGAGTATGGTCATGACGCTGGCATGCTCGCCGCTCACTTCCAGGTTTTCGATGTGCACGTCGTTGTGCGGCCTGCGCCCGATGGTGATACGCTCCCTGTCGAGCGGAATTTCGCGGATCGTCGCACCTTCCAGACTGAGGATCAGTCTCGCCATTTTTATGCCCTCGCCCATTTGATTATTTTGTCCAGCCAGCCGCCGTGCGCAGCCTCATTGCCGCGCACCCCGACCAGGATCACCGAAATATTGTCGCGCCCGCCGTTATCGTTCGCCTGTTGCACCAGTTGCTGCGCCGCCAGCGGCAGATTGGCCCGCAACGTGTCGAGCGTCAACCGGATGTCGTCATCGCCTACCATGTCGTTCAGCCCGTCCGAGCACAACAGGTAAATGTCGCCGGGCCGGGTGTCGTGGACATGGATCTCGGTTTCCACTTGCGGATCGATGCCGACGGCGCGCGTGATGATGCCGCGGTTGCGCGAATGACGCGCCTGCTCACGCGTGAGCATGCCGCCGTCGATCTGCTCCTGCAGCAGCGAATGGTCGCGCGTGAGCTGGCTCAGACGATCGCCGCGCATGCGGTAAAGCCGCGAATCGCCGATGTGGCCGACCGCGACCTGGTCGTCATAAAACAGCGTCATCACCAGCGTCGTTCCCATGCCGCGATACTGCCGCTGATTCTGCGCGGTTTCATAGATCGTCCGATTGGCGTGAGCCGCATGCCGGCGCAGCAGATCCGGTGCGGCCAGCGCACCGTTGCCTGCCGTGCCGCGGTACATCCGCCGCTCTGTCTCGAGTGCCTTCCGCATGTCGCGCGCGATCATCGCGACAGCAATGCCGCTGGCAACCTCCCCTGCGTTATAGCCTCCCATGCCGTCAGCCAGCACCGCCAGCCCGATTTCGGGATCGGTTGCGATGCTGTCTTCATTATGCGAACGAACTCTCCCCGGATCCGTCGCGCTCGCGATCTCGAACATCCCGTTCAGCGGCATGACGATTCCTTCGCGGCATGCCCCGGAAGAACGGTTTCCCATAGTCTTGCACGGCAACCTGCATCCTTGAAAGATGGATTACCGAACAAGCAATTACCGTACTCGCATCTCACGACACGCTTTCGTCACTGCCGCTGCAGAACGATCGTCCGCCCGCAATCCGCTTCGATGACCGCCGGTTCAATCCTGTCTCGTCCCGGTACAACGCGCGTGGCCGAGCCGGCACTTCAAAAGATACTCCGCCCCGACTTTCTCCGTTGCCATTATTATTCTTCCGATACAGATACTTATATTTTTTGTGGTTCTATTTTACGCGATATCCGGAAAAAGTCTGTGATTTTTTGCCGAACAGCGGCCCGGCACGACGGCCGGCAAGCGGAGCAGAGCTCTCACGGCGCCGGGCAATAAAAAAGCCACGGCGACACGCCGTGGCTTCAGAAACACTCGTGAAATCAACTGCCGAGTATCGTTCCGGCCTTCAAGCCGCTACTGGCCGCGAATTCACCGGCCGCGACTTTCTTGCCGCCTTCCGCCTTGACGCGCAGCACTTCTATTCTGCCGCCCTGCGCCGTCACCTTGAAGCTGCTGTCAGTCACATCGGACACTTCGCCCATCTTGCCAACGACGTCACCGAACTTGCGGAATATCACCTTGCGGACATCAAAAATCTGCAGCTTGGCACCGTTGAATGACGTCCAGGCACCGGGGGCAGGATTGCAGCCGCGAATCAGGTTATAAACCTGATCGACCGGCTTGGCCCAGTCGATATGCGCCGCGGCAGCGCGGCACCAGCCCTCGTAGGTCGCCTTCGACTCGTCCTGCGCGGTTTCCGTATGCTTGCCCGCGACAACCAGGTCGGCGGCTTCCAGCATCGCCTTCACGCCCAGCGGGAACAGCTTGTTGAAATAGACGTCGCCGATGGTTTCGTCAGCGCCGATTTCGCATTCCTTCTGCAGCACGACCGGGCCTTCGTCCAGTCCGTCGTCCGGACGGAAGATGGTGAGGCCGGTTCGCGTCGAGCCCCAGATGATCGGCCAGTTGATCGAGCTCGGACCGCGGTGCAGCGGCAGCAGCGACGGATGGTACTGGATGGTGCCGTGCTTCGGAATGTTGACGAACTCCTGCGGCGCGAACAGCAGCACATAGGCCATGACGCCGATGTCGGCGTTGAGCTCGCGTAGTGCATCCTGTGCTTCCGCCTTGCGGTAGGACGGGAACTGGAACAGCTTGAGCCCCTTTTCCTGCGCCGCAACCTTCAGCGGATCGGGCTTGGCGCCTTCCTTGTCGGGCGCAACGAATACACCCGCAACTTCGTCGCCGCGCTCGAGAAACGCCTCCAGCACTGCCTTGCCAAAATCTTGTTGACCGATGATTGCTACTTTCATTTTTTACCTTTCTCGGCAGCGGCAGGCCTGATTGATTCGAAGGGCGTAACCCGGCATGTCCAATGAAAAACCGGGTTACGCTGCATGATCTGACCTGCGGCTGAAAACGTTTCTGGCAGACCGGACCGGGTTCAATTGCGGTGCGAAGCGCACCGCGCCGGTCATGATCTGCTCACTCTGCCCGGCACGCCGCACGACCGCGCCGGCTGAATCGATAAATTCAGACCGCGTTGCTGGCGCCTGCCTTGGGCTTCGGCTTGCCGCTGGTGCCGCCGCCTTCCTTCAGCCGCTTGATGTCACCGGCCGAGAACTCCAGCACCTGGCCGAGAATTTCGTCCGTATGCTCGCCCAGCAGCGGCGAACGCGTCATTTCGACCGGCGAATCCGACAGCTTCATCGGGCAGCCGACGTTGGTGAATTTGCCGCGCTGCGGATGCGGCAGCTCCACCGTCATTTCGCGCAGCTTGACGTGCTCGTCGTTCATCAGATCCTTGGTGTCGAGCACCGGGCCGCCCGGGACGTCGATTTCGTTCAGGATCTTCGTCAGTTCCCACTTGGTGTACTGGCCCGCCCAGTCCTCGATGATGCGCCACACTTCGTCGAGCCGCTGGTAGCGCGCTTCCAGCGTGGCAAACTTGGGATCGGTAATCAGCTCTTCGCGGCCCATGCGTTTGCACAGCGCGCCCCATACCTGCCACTGCACGACGATGTAAATGTAATCGTTCGGTCCGCCCGGCTTGCACTTGATGATGTTGCCGATCTGGCCGCCGCCGGAGTCGTTGCCGGCACGCGGCGTGTAGTCTTCGAATTTCTGAATCGAGTACTCGGGCAGCGGACCGTTTTCGATGCGCTGGTGGTCACGGAACTTGACGCGGCACAGGTTCATCACGCAGTCCATCATCGCGGTCTCGACGAACTGCCCCTTGCCGGTGGCGTTGCGCTGGATGATAGCCGCCAGGATGCCGGCCAGCAGATGCACGCCGGTGCCGGAATCGCCGATCTGTGCACCGGTGACGACCGGCGGACCGTCGAAGAAACCGGTGGTGCTCATCGAGCCGCCCATCGCCTGCGCGATGTCTTCGTAGGCCTTGAATTTGGCGTAGGGGCCGCTGTTGCCGAATCCCTTGATCGAAGCCACGATCATGCGCGGATTGAGCTCTTCGATGCGCTCGAAACCGAATCCGAGACGCTCCAGCACGCCGGGTCCGAAGTTTTCAACCAGCACGTCGCATTTCTGTACCAGCTTGGTGAAAATTTCCTTGCCGGCATCCGTCTTCAGGTTGACCGTGATCGAACGCTTGTTGCAGTTGAGCATCGTGAAGTAGAGGCTGTCCACGTCCGGAATGTCGCGCAACTGGCTGCGCGTGGCATCGCCGGTCGGCGCCTCCAGCTTGATCACGTCCGCGCCCAGAAATCCCATCAACTGCGTGCACGACGGCCCTGCCTGTACGTGCGTCATATCCAGCACGCGAATGCCCTCGAGAGCTTTGCCCATGATCTACTCCTCAAACTTGTCTGTTAGCGTTCACCACACGGACATCGGAACGCAGAAGAAATCGGCGCACAGCACCGTTACGGGTAAAAAGCCACACCGGCGGCATGAAGCCGCGAGCGCTCACTGCGCGGCAGAGGAACCGGCGCCGCAGACGCGCTCGCGCGCGTCCGCCGTGCCGGCCCTGGAACCGAGGGTTCCCCGCTGCGTACCGCCTTACTTCTGCAGTCCGAACGTCCTACTTGTACATCGTCTGGTTCATGGTGCCGCCCGAATAAATCTCGCGGTCGATCACCACGTCAACCAGCGCCGGCTTGCCGGAATCGCGTGCGCGTTCCAGCGCCGGACGAATGTCTTCGGGCTTCGTGACACGTTCGCCGTGCCCACCCCAGGCCTGTGCCAGCTTGTCGAAACGCACGTCCTCGAGCACGTTGCCGACGTCGCCGCGCTCCTTGCCGTACTTCGCCGCCTGACCGTAGCGGATCTGGTTCCACGACGAGTTGTTGCCGACCACGCCGACGTAGGCGAGCTTGTTGCGCACCATGGTCTCGAAGTCGAAGCCGGTCAGACCGAACGAGCCGTCGCCGTAGAGCACGACCACGTCGCGCTCGGGCTGCGCGAAGCGGCTCGCCATCGCGAACGGCGTGCCGACGCCAAGCGTGCCGAGCGGACCCGGGTCCATCCAGCCGCCAGGCTTGTGAGGCTGCACCACGCTGCCGGTCCAGGTCACGATATCGCCGCCATCGCCGATGAACACGGTGTCGTCGAGCAGGAATTCGTTGATTTCGTGCACCAGGCGCAGCGGGTGAATCGGCACGGTGCTGGCCTTGATGATCGCGTCGTTCTTGCCTTTCGCCTTTTGTTCTTCGGCGATCAGCTTGTCCATCCAGGCGTCATGCTTGCGGCCGGTATCGCCCTTCGACGCGTCGCACATCGCATTCAGCACGGCACGGATGTTGCCAACCAGGCCGATGTCGAAATCGCGGTTGTAGCCGACGTTGTTGTAATCCATGTCGAGATGGATGAACGTCGCCTTCGGGTTCAGCCGCCGCCCGTAGGCGAAGCGGAAGTCGAGCTTGGTGCCGGCGATGAAAATCACGTCGGCCT
>JBDZVW010000358.1:0-3108 GCA_040255885.1 Betaproteobacteria bacterium | reverse complement strand
CTGCCACGGCAGCGGTGCCAGCCGCACGCCGGCCGGCGGCGGCAATGCCATGAATGCGCCGGTGGCGTGGCATACCGGCCGGCCGTTGGAACCTATCGTCGCGGTCGACAATAGCTGGCGCGCGCTGCCACGCGTGAATTGATGAAAGCGGGCGTCGGCGACGAGACTGCCGCGCGGCGCGACACCGGTGAATTGCAGATGCATCTGGATCGTCGCCTGGCGCGCGCCGGGACGAAGCTGCAGGCGCGTCGCGGTCGCCAGCGCGGTGTCCGCCAGCACGCTGAGCGGTATCAAATGGGTAGTGCCGTCGGGCGCGGCGCAGTGGGCGGCGGTGCGCATCGCGACGGTCGCGTGCCGCTTGTCGGCGGTACGCCATTCAAAATCGAGAAAATGTCCAACGAAATGCAGACCGGGTGTGCGGTTGGCGGCAATCGCCGCCAGTGTGCGGCGGCGGATGGCGGTGCGGGCGCGAAGCGTCGTGGCGGTAGTCATGACGCGTGATTATAGCGTGTCGCGCGACTCCGCCGCCGGCGGCGCGTGCGCGTGCCGGCAATTCTGATATAGTTTCCGGCCATGATGTCTGACCGCCGCCATCGCGGGCATGCCCGTGTCCTGTCGCAATTTCGCCCGCTCATTTCAATCGCAGGCGTCTGCCGCATGCCCGTCGCCGTTGACCTGCCGTGAAGGCGCGCCCGGTCAATATCTACCAGATCGTCGCGGTGATGGTGTTTTGCGCCACCGGGCTCAAAGGCAGCCGGGTGCTGATGGCGCTGTATGCGCTGAAGCTGGGCGCCAACCAGTTCGAGATCGGCGTGCTGATCTCGATGTACGCGGTGTTTTCGCTGGTGCTGGCGCTTTATGCCGGCCGGGTGTCGGACCGTCTCGGCTTGCGGCTGCCGCTGATCGGCGGTGCGGTCGGCGTGGCACTGGGGTTGGTGCTGCCGTTTCTGGTGCCGCGGCTGGCAATGCTTTACGTATCGGCCGGATTGATCGGCGCGGCGTTCATTTTTTTCCAGGTTTCGATGCAGCACTGGGCCGGCGCGCTCGGTGACGCCGAGGCGCGCACCCGCAATCTGTCGATCTACAGCCTGGGCGCATCGACTTCCGACTTCATGGGGCCGGTGGTGGCGGGATTCGCGATCGACCGCGTTGGCCACGTCGCTTCGTATCTGGTGCTGGCATTGATTGGAAGCGTGGCCATTGCGGGTGTTCTCTGTCTTTTCCGGCGCGTTCCGGAAGTCACCGTGAAAACCGAAGACCGCAAGCACCGGCCGACGCTGGATCTGGTGCGGATACCGGCGCTGCGCCGCACCTTCATCGCCAGCGGCGTGGTGATGACGGGCGTCAATCTCTATCAGTTCTACATGCCGATTTACGGCCATTCGATCGGCATTTCAGCGCTGGAGATAGGCTCGGTGATGGGTACCTTCGCGGTGGCGTCGTTTCTGGTGCGTTCGTTCATCCCGCCGCTGGTCAAGCGTTTCGGTGATGAACGGGTGCTGACTTATTCGCTGTACCTTGCCGGCGTCGCCGAGCTGGTGGTGCCGTTCGTGTCGCATGCGCTGCTGCTGGCGGTGATCTCGTTCGTGCTCGGCCTCGGACTCGGCGTCGGCCAGCCGCTGTCGATCATTCTCGCCTACAACCGCTCGCCGGCCGGACGCGCCGGCGAGGCGCTCGGCACGCGCATCCTGGTGAACAACGCGATCCAGGTGTCGGTGCCGCTGGCATTCGGTTCGATCGGTGCGGCGCTCGGCCTGCTGCCGGTATTCTGGGCCAACGCGGCGGTGCTGCTGGGCGGCTCCTATGGCAGTCGCGCCCCGAAGACCCCATCGAAAAAATGAATGCGCGCGCCGCCGGCGGCGGTACTCACACCCCGCTCGACGCGGCCCAGTCTCGGCGCATCGTGCGGCTGGTGTTTTTCGTCGCGTTATGCAACATGGCGTGCCTGCGCGCGAGCAAGGTGACGGTTGCGCTGTTCGCGCTCAAGCTCGGTGCCGGCGCGTTCACCGTCGGCGTGCTGATCGCGATGTACTCGGTGTTTCCGATGCTGCTGGCGGTGCCGGCCGGACGCGCAGCGGACCGTTTTGGCGCGCGCATGCCGATGCTGGTCGGCTCCGGCGGCATCATGGTGGGATTGATCGTGCCGTTCCTGTTCCCGGCGGTGTGGGCGCTGCTGGTGTCGGCCGCGGTGATCGGCGCCGCCAACGTGTATTACAACGTCACGGCGCAGAACCTGATCGGCATCGCCAGCCGCGGCGGTGGGCGTACCCGCAATTTCAGCAATTACAGCATGATGCTGGCGATTGCCGGCATCATCGCGCCGCTCGCCGCCGGTTTCCTGATCGATCACGGCGGCCATGCGCACACCTACCTGGTACTGGCGCTGGTGCCGCTGCTGTCGATGATCGCGGTGGCGCGCTGGCGCGGCGTGCCGGCAGAACCGGCCGCTGCGGCGCCGGGGCGCGGCGACGAACGGCTGTGGCGCAATCGCGATCTGCGCAGCGTGCTGATCGTGAGCGCCGTGATTCTGACCGGCATCGATCTGTTCCAGTTCTACATGCCGGTGTACGGTCACACGATCGGACTGTCGGCGTCCGTGATCGGCATCGTGCTGGCCTCGTTTTCGGTGGCGTCGTTCGTGGTGCGCGTGTTCATGCCGAAGCTGGTGCGGCAGGCCGGCGAACAGCGGGTGCTGATGGCGGCGCTGGCGCTGGGTGCCGTAACGTATCTGCTGTTTCCATTTTTTCGGGACCCGGTATTATTGACGGTTGTTTCGTTCGTGCTCGGCCTCGGGCTGGGCTGCGGTCAGCCGCTGTCGATGATGCTCACCTACAGCCGTTCGCCACTCGGCCGTTCCGGGGAAGCGCTCGGTCTGCGCAGCATGGTGAACAATTTCATTCACATCGTCGCCCCGCTGGCGTTCGGATCGATTGCATCGGCGTTCGGCGTGCTGCCGGTGTTCATCGGCAACGCGCTGATGCTGGCGGGCGAAAGTTATCGTAACCGGCCTGTTGCCATTGGAGAAAAAAATGAAAATAGTGGTGTTTGACGATTATCAGGATATCTTCCGCAGCCTCGACTGTTTGCCGCGACTCAGCGGGCACGAAG
>JBDZVW010000357.1:0-3115 GCA_040255885.1 Betaproteobacteria bacterium | reverse complement strand
CGGAAATTGCGGCGAAACCGTGTCTGGCCGTCGTCGTCCATCGGAAATTCGCGCGCCGGCAGCAGCCGCACTTCGTTCACCGGATAGATGCTGCGCTGGGTGTCGACGTCGAAACTCTTGATGCTCTCGATCTCGTCGTCGAACAGATCGACACGGTAGGGCAGCGCGCTGCCCATCGGAAACAGGTCGATCAGGCCGCCGCGGAAGCTGTATTCGCCGGGTGCGACCACCTGCGTGACGTGCGTGTAGCCGGCACGCGTGAGCTGGCTGCGCAGTTCGTCGGCCGCCAGCTTTTCACCCTGTTTGAAGAAGAACGTGCGGCTGGCGAGATATTCAACCGGCGTCAGGCGATAGAGTGCGGTGGTGACCGGAATCACGACCACGTCGAACGCCTTGTGCATCAATTGATAAAGCGTCGCCAGACGCTCCGACACCAAGTCCTGGTGCGGCGAAAAATGATCGTACGGCAGCGTCTCCCAGTCGGGCAGCAGGCGCACCGACAGCTGCGGCGCGAAAAAGGGGATTTCGGCGCACAGCCGCTGCGCGTCCGCCGCCGTCGTGGTGATGATCACCAGCGGCCGGCGGCGGTTGGCAAGCTGTGCCAGCGCCAGCGCGTCGCTCGATCCGAAAAGGCCGCCGGCACGGCTTTTTTCGCGGCGCTCCGGAATGGGAAGCTGAATGGACATCAATCGGGATTCAAAACTGCTTATTATACAGCCGCATCTGGCATACCTGGATGAATCCGGACGACGCTGGTGCCGTCGATGGCATTGGCAGCGCCGTTGGCTGTCAACGTGGCGCTCGCGTTATCATTGAAATATTTGCGTCCATAACACGCGATGCGGTGCGTGGCATCGTCAGGAATTCCGAATGCATAAAAAGTTCGATCTGATCGTCATCGGCGGCGGCAGCGGCGGCATCGCGATGGCGAACCGCGCGGCGTCGTATGGTGCGAAGGTGGCACTGGTGGAGGCCGGACGTTTGGGCGGCACCTGTGTCAATGTCGGCTGCGTGCCGAAAAAGATCATGTGGAACGCGGCGTCGATTGCGCATGTGTTTCACGACACGGCCGACTATGGTTTTAGCGCACACATCGACTGTTTCGATTGGGGCACGCTGAAAAAGCGCCGCGATGACCATATCCGCTGGCTCCATGGCCGTTACCGCGCGACGCTGGAAAAAAATGGCGTCGAGCTGCTGCACGGACACGGCCGCTTCGAAGGGCCGCGCACCGTCGTCGTCAACGGCACACGCGTCGAGGCGGAACATGTTGCAATTGCAACCGGCGGGCGGCCGATCGTTCCGGACTGGAAGGGCGCGGAGTTAGGCATTACGTCCGATGATTTCTTCGAACTCGAAACGCAGCCGAAGCGTGTTGCGATAGCCGGTTCCGGTTATATCGCGGTGGAGCTCGCCGGCGTGTTCCGCGCGCTGGGCAGCGACGTCGATCTGCTGGTGCGGGGACCGGGCGTGCTGCGCAGCTTCGATGAGATGCTGCGTGAGTCGGCGATGCGGACGATGGCGGCCGATGGCATTGCGATTCACGCCGGCGCTCGCATCCGCGACGTGGAGCGGCTCGCCGACGACCGTCTCGCAGTGCATTGTGTCGAGGGACTGAAGATCGAGTGCGATGCGGTGCTGTGGGCGATCGGACGCGAGCCGAATACTGAAGGACTGGAGCTCACCCGCGTCGGGGTGAAAACCGATGAAGCGGGTTACATCGCCACGGACGAGTGGCAGAACACCAGTGTATCCGGCGTCTACGCGGTCGGCGATGTGACCGGCCGTCCGGCGTTGACGCCGGTGGCGATCGCGGCCGGGCGCCGGCTTGCCGACCGGCTGTTCGGCGGCCAGCCGCAGCGCAGGCTCGATTACTCGAATATACCGACCGTGATTTTCAGCCATCCGCCGCTTGGCACGATCGGCCTCACCGAACTGCAGGCGCGGGAGAAGCATGGCGATGCGGTAAAGGTGTATCGCAGTGAATTCACGCCGCTCTACCATGCGATCACCGAGCGCAAGACCAGGGCGGCGATGAAACTCATCACTGTCGGCGATGACGAGAAGGTCGTCGGCTGCCACATTTTCGGTGCAGGGTCGGACGAAATGCTGCAAGGGTTCGCGGTCGCGATCCGCATGGGCGCGACCAAACGCGACTTCGACGACACGGTCGCGATTCATCCGACCAGCGCGGAAGAGCTGGTCACGATGCGGTGAAAAAGTTGATGGAGCCGAACTTGTTTTCGATCCCCCCTTTGACAAAGAAGGGCAGGGGGGATTTGCGGCCGTTCGGCGAAGCACATACGTCGTTAAATCCCCCTCAGTCCCCCTTTTACAAAGGGGGAAGGTGAAAGCATGCCCGGTATCGTAAAACGAAAAAGCGCCGGTGCACCGGCGTTGCCACTGGCATTGCGCCGCCATCAGGCGCGGCTCGCGCGCTGCGCGCGCTGCCCGAACATGATCGGGCCACCGGTCATCGGCAATGCAGTCGTTTCGTCGGTGATGCTGGTCGGTCAGGCGCCGGGTACAAAGGAAATCGAGGTGCACAAACCGTTCGCATGGACCGCGGGCCGGACGCTGTTCGGCTGGTTCGCCGACATCGGGCTCGACGAACAATCGTTTCGCGAGCGCGTGCATATGGCTGCGGTGTGCCGCTGCTTTCCCGGCAAGCAGGCGGGTGGCGGCGATCGCGTGCCGGATCGCAGCGAAATCGCCAACTGCTCGGGCTGGCTCGAAGCGGAAATGAAACTGCTGCAGCCGCGGCTCATCCTGCCGGTCGGCAAGCTCGCGATCGGGCTGTTCATGCCGGTTGCGAAGCTCGACCGGATCATCGGCGAGCGCAGCCGTATCGAGCGCCACGGCTTCGAGTGCGATGTGATCCCGCTGCCGCACCCGTCGGGTGCGTCGGTGTGGCACAAGATCGAGCCCGGGAAATCGCTGCTCAGAAAAGCGCTGGCGCTGATCGCGCGGCATCCGGCATGGAGAGACCTTGTTGATGGGGACTAAGACTGTTTCAGGCTGGTTTGCGAGTGAGCTCGATCGCATTTATCTGCGATTGACGACCTCCATCGCATTTATCTGCGATTAACGACCTCCAGGAATGCGTCACCGTAGC
>JBDZVW010000047.1:0-12177 GCA_040255885.1 Betaproteobacteria bacterium | reverse complement strand
GCGCAGCACGCCGAAGCGCTCCAGCATGTCGAGCGTCGGCGGATGGAAGGTCGATGCGCGCAACGTCTCCGGCAGTTGCGGCTCGGCTTCCAGCACCAGCACCGGCACGCCCTGCTCCGCCAGACAGCACGCGGCGGACAATCCGACGGGACCGGCGCCAGCGATCAGTATTCTGTCAGCTTCGTTCAATTTTCGCCTTCTGCATGCAACGCCGCTTCGACTGCGAGGCCGACACTCAACAAATGTCCATCGCGCAACGTCGTGTCCGCCAGCATCAGGCCGACCGGCAGTTTTCCCGGCTGCTGGCACGGAATCGACAAGGCGCAGCCGTCGATGAAATTGATGGCGGCCGGGTTGCGCAGGATCAGGCGATTGGCACGGTGATAGGCATCGTCGTCATCAATCAGCGCGGCAATCGCCGGCGCGATGCAGGCGACCGCCGGCATCACCAGCGCATCGAACGGTTCCGTCCGCCGCCGGCCCGCATCGATCAGGCGTGCGCGCTGTCGGCCGAGCTCGATGTAGTCGGCGGCGCTCATCTGCGCACCGCCCGCGATCCGCGCCGCGACCCGCGGATCGTATTCGGCACTGCGGCGCGACAGCAGATCGCGGTGCCACGCCCACGCCTCGGCAGCCGAAAAACCGCCGCCAGCATTGATCGCCGGCAGCTCGTTCAGTTCCGGGAATTCGCAATCCTCGATGCGCGCGCCTGCCGCCGAAAGCTGGCCCAGCGCGTCGTCAAACGCAGTCATCACTTCGTCATCGACATCGTTCAGCACGTAATCGCGCACCACGCCCAGGCGCAGGCCGGCGATCGGCAGCGCATGTACCTGCACGTCGTTTTCGCCGGACAGGATGCGGTCCACAATCGCGCAGCATGCGACGCTGCGCGCAATCGGCCCGATCGAATCCAGTGTCGTCGACAACGGCAGCATGCCGCGGCCCGAAATGCGGCGCGCGGTCGGCTTGAATCCGGTCAGCCCGCACAGCGCCGCCGGGATGCGCACGGAGCCGCCGGTATCGGTGCCGATCGCGACCGCCGCCATGCCATCGGCGACCGACACCGCCGCGCCCGACGACGAGCCGCCGGGAATGCGGCCGGTCGCCCGGTCATGCGGATTCTTCGGCGTGCCGTAATGCGGATTGAGGCCCAGCCCCGAATACGCGAACTCGGTCATGTTGGTGCGGCCGATGATGACGGCGCCGGCCTGGCGCAGGCGCATCACGCATTCCGCGTCGGCCGTTGCCGGCGGCGCATCGGCCAGCACGCGCGAGCCGGCGCGCGTGGTCTCGCCGCCGATGTCGAACAGATCCTTCACCGAAACCGGAATGCCGGCGAGCAGCGACGGCACGATGCCGTGCGCGCGCAGCTCGTCCGACACCTGCGCCTGCGCCAGCGCGGTCTCGCGATGGACACTGATGAAAGTCCGCGCACCCTCTCCCGCCGGATCGTCGATGCAGGCAAGCGCCTGTTCGGTGAGCATCCGGCTGGTGGTCTTGCCCGAGGCCAGCAATGCCGCCAGTTCCGCCAGTGTCGGCTTCATAGCTGCTGCGTGATGTTGTGAACGTAGGCGTGGATGTGCGCGGTCACCGCGCGCGCCGCCGCCTTCGGATTGTGCGTCCGGATCGCTTCGAATATCGCGCGATGCTCGCGCTGCACCTGCTCCATGTGGCGCGGCGCCGACAGCGAAATAAACCAGAACCGCAGCGAGCGTTCGTGAAGCTGCAGCAGCACGTCGGCCAGCGTGCGGTTGCGCGCGGCGCGTGATATCGCGCAATGGAACTCGCGGTCGAGATTCATCATCGCCTCGACGTCGCGCTTCGCGATCGCCGCCGGCGCGGCATCCAGCACCGCACGCATCGCGCGAATATCGTCATTGTCGGCATGGCGCGCGGCCAGCGACACGCACAATACCTCGTTGCTGGCACGCACCTGCGCAACCTCGCGCACTTCGTTCAGCGTCACCGGCTTGACGATGATGCCCTTGCGCGGCATGACCTCGATCATGCCCTCCAGCGCCAGGCGATTGAGCGCCTCGTGCACCGGCGTGCGGCCGATGCGCAGCGATTCGGCGACCAGCGTCTCGTTCAGAATCTCGCCGGGGCGGTAGGCGGTGGTGGTGATGCGGCGCTTGATCTCGCGATAGGCCTCGGTGCGCAGCGACGACACTTCGACTGTGCCGCGACGGTCGCGGCGCGCCGTTGCACGCGAGGCGCGGACGGCGCCGGCAGCCCGGCTCGTGCGCAGTGCGCGCTCAGCGCGCATCGTCGTAGTAATGCAGTTCCAGCAGCAGGCAGCCGGTGTCCGACTTGAACGGACCGTGATGCGTTCCGGGCGGCCGGCAGGCGTAGGTGTTCGGTCCGAATTTGGTGCCGCCATTGCCGTCGGCGTCATTGCCGACGATCAGATCGCCGGACACGAGATACACCTCTTCCCAGTAGTCGTGAACGAATGGCTTGGTCGTGTAGACGCCGGGCTTGAATCGCAAGTGCCGCGTGCGAAATCCCTGCTTGTTCTTTTCATCGAGAAAGCCGGACAGTATCTGCTGCTCGATGCCGTCCGGATAGCCGGGCGGCACTTCCCAGCCCGCATCGGGATCGATCGCATGGAATTCCTCGTGCGCCTTGCGGATGATCATCGTTTCGCTCCTTGCAGGAAAAATCGCGTCAGTCGGCCAGCGCCAGTTCGCGCACGCCGTACGCGTGGCGCAGGCATCGCGCCACAACCGGATCTTCGAGCTCGATTTCGAACCGGGCTCCGCCGCGTATTCCGCCGCGTGCGGCAAGCGTGCCGCAGAACATCGCGCTGCCTTCTGCCAGCGTTGTACCGTCGCCGGCATAACGGCGCAGCAGATCGCGCGGCGCCAGCATGCTCGCGACGCAACCTTCCTGGTAGAGCTCGCGCCGGCCGTCGCACGTCAGCCACGAGCGCAGCACCAAGCGGTCCCAGTGGCCCGCGACGTCCGCGAACCGCCACAGTTCGCGGCCGACGGGTTTCGGGCACATCTGCTTCGCCAGCGTGACGCCCCAGGCTTCCGCCTTGCGGTCGGTATGATCCGAGCCCACGCCGACGTACAACCCGTCAGCCGCGGCGATCAATACGAACTCGGCCTCGCCGCTCGAATCATGTCCGGTGACGTCGATGACCGGCGCACCGGTCAGCAGGTTGGCGCCCACCCGATAAAAACACGGAACCGTGCGCGGGCGCCGCACGCCGATCGCTTCCAGCTCCGCAATGTGATGCTCGGTCGCGACGGCGTCACGCCCGGTCCAGCCGGCAATGATCAGATCGTCCACACCGATCGCAAGCAAGCGGCCGTCACAATCAAATTCCACGATATTCGTCATATGAGGTGCGCGCATTGCCGGCATCGATGCCGGCGGCTGAAACGCGTGTGATATTTCACAATGATACCGGGGCGCGTTGCGCAACGCAAAGCCCGGCGAATCCGTCACCGGCCGGCGGACGAAGCGGCGGCGCAAGGCACGCAGCCGTCAATGCCGTTGTCCTGATTTGCGAACGGCGGGCAATTGTCCCGCCCTGCGGAACGTGAATAGTTCACAGCGGATTTCAGTCGATGCAGCGTATCATTACTGCGAGAAGGGATTATGCGTAACGATCACGACAAAAATACGCTGACCGACGGCTATCAGCTCGGGACACTTCTCGTCGAGTGGGGCGTCATCGCGCCGGCGGCACTTGATCTCATTCGCGACGAATGCGAGGGCACTACCGATGCCGTCCAGGCGACGAAGCTGGCGACCGGCGTGCGGCGGCAACTGGGCGAACTGCTGTGCGAGGTCGGACACATTACGCCGGCGCAGCTCGATCGTGCATTGGCGGAACAGCGGCGCACCGGCCAGAAACTCGGCGCGGTCCTGATGCGCGTGTCATTGCTTACCCGTCCGCAACTGGATGCCGCACTGGCGTTCCAGACACAGCGGGACAAGCCCGCGGGCTCGAGTCGCCTGAAGCTGGGTGAAATTCTGATCGCGTCCGGCAAGATCACGTTCGCGCAGCTCGATGCGGCGCTGGAGCAGCAGGCAACGACTGGCAGACGGCTCGGCGAGGAATTGATCGACGCCGGTCACATCAAGCGGCAGGATGTCGAACGCGGGCTGCAGATCCAGCAAAAGCTGATGGCGGCGATATTCGCGTCGGTGCTCGCGGTCGGCGGCGTATCGCATTCATCGCCGTCCGACGCCGGACAGGTACGCACCACGCTGGCGGCCACGGCCAAGGTGCGGCCGTCGGTGCGGATGCAATCCGAATACCAGGCGTCCGAAATCGACATCAGCGCGCGCGACGTCGCACGCGGTTATGTGGACGTGCCGGTCGGCTCCCGCTTCACGGTCAAAGTCACGAAAAACGCGTCGTACGAAATCGATTTTTATCCGCGTGTGGATCTGTTCGACACAGTTGAAATCGACGGTCTCGGAACGCCGCTGCAGATCGGCGCCGACGGCGGGACATTCGTCGCCACTTCATTGAAATCGCGGACGACCTCGGCATCACTGGGCTATCGCTTCATACTGAACGAACATGCACGGCCCGGCCACTACCCGTGGCCGCTCGCGCTGCAGGTCCGGCCCCATCCGTAACCGGTTGCCGGCTTCCCCGCCTGCCGGGCGAACCGCCTCCTTCGCCGAACTTCCAACCCCCTTCCGGCGCAGGCATCCCGTCGATCACGTGAATTCCGCATGCCGTCCGCGGACTGTCCGCCGACCCGTGCAGGAAAAGGCGCTTCTGCTGGTGAGACCCGCAGCTCCCCGTCCACCACATCATTTCGCGGATACCTGCGCATCGAATAAAAAGGCAGGCGCCGGCGAGAATCCCGTGACGCGCTGCCTTACAATACGCGCATGCGCGACGGATTAACCGGAAGCATCCGGCGAAAACTGCGAAACGGTCTCGAAGCTGTCGCGTCACTCAGAACGCCATCCAGCCGTGCCGTTCGACTTTGTTGAACGGCCGCGTTCAAATTTTTTTGTCCGACCATCTCCCCGGGTGTCAGGTTACCGGAGTAATGGTGAATCTGCAGCCGGCCGGCCGGAAGACAGGAACGTAGAGAAAGTGGGAAACATTCGCAGCAAGAATTTCCGGCACGATGCCGACCGGGCCAACGGGTTTCCGAGCGTGGCCGGGAAGGATCAGCCGATCCGCCGTGTGCCGGCATTCATGACCGTCGGGCTGGCGTTGCTGATGATGTCGGTCGATTCGACGATCGTCGCAACCGCGCTGCACGCGTTGCAGCACGGGCTGCACACGTCCATCAACTGGGCCGGGTGGACCATCACCGCCTATTCGTTCGGCTTCGTGGTGATGCTGCCGATCAGCGGCAAGCGCAGCGAGCGCTACGGCCGCCGCAAGGTGTTCGTCGCGTCGGTCGTCACGTTCACCGTGGCATCGCTGTGCTGCGGGCTGGCCGACAACATCTTCGTGCTCATTGCGTTGCGCGCGCTGCAGGCGGCCGGCGGCGCAGGCTTTACGCCGTCGGCAACCGGGATCGTCGTCGATTATTTCGGCGACGCGCGCGACCGCGCGGTGAGCCTGTTCGGCAGCATCTTTCCGGTCGGCGCGATGATCGGGCCCATCTTCGGCGGGCTGTTCGTGTCGTACTGGACCTGGCGCGGCGTGTTCTTCGTCAACGTGCCGATCGGCATCGCGATCATCGTGATGGCGCTGCGCTACATACCGCGTGACCGTCCACCGGCAAAAAAGCTCGACGGCGGGATGGACGCCGGCGGCATGGCGCTGCTCGGTGGCGGTCTGCTCGCGGGCATGCTGGCGATCAGCTACCTGGGAGAAGCGCACCTGCGCGTGTCGTCGCCCGCGTTTGCCATACCGCTGACCATTGCGATCGTCTGCGCGTGGCTGTTCTTCCGTCACATCAACCGCCGCGCCCACCCGTTCATCGCCCCGCACCTGATCCACGGGCCGGGCTTCGGTGCGGTCAACCTCGTGAACATGATCTACACCGGCATCACCATCGGAGGCATCGCACTGATTCCGCTGTATGCGACCAACCGCTACGCCATCAACGCGCTCGACTCGGGCACCCTGCTGATCGCGCAGGGGGCCGCCGCGATCATGCTGTCGGTCGCGGCCGCTTTGGCACTGCGGCGCACCGGCCATCGGCCGCCACTTTACGTCGGAGGCATCATTATCGCGACGGGGATGCTGCTGCTCGCCCTCAGCCCTGCCGCCGGCATCCCGCCCTACGCCTGGCTGGCAGGATCCGCTTTCCTGATCGGCGCCGGTCTCGGAACGATCAATCCGGCCAGCCGCAACGCCGGGCTGCAACTGGCGCCCGAACGTTCGTCGACTCTCGCCGCGCTGCGCACCTTGTCGCTCCAGATCGGATCGATCACCACAGTGTCGATAACCACTGCGATCCTCACCGGCTCCCGCGATCCCGGCAGCGTTCAGGCCTGGGTGTACGTGATCGCGGCGGTGCTGCTGCTTGCCGCGCTGCCGCTCATCATCCGCATACCGGAACACCACGGTTCGTGGTAATGCGATATCGGCATGACGTCAACATCGATTGCCCGTGTCGATTTGTGCCTGTCCGCCTTCGAATCGCGGCGTATGACAGCGGCCTTGATTGCGCGATACAGCCTCGCGTGCGCCGCTGATGTAAAGACCACCAACAAGCCGGCGCCCTAGGCCCTCGGTATCGAGCGGACTGCGGCGTGCGGCGGCAAGAAGAGCTCATATCTGTTGCGGATTGCGGCATAACACTCGCACACTCGCGCTTCCAGCAGCTGACGATCAACGATCGCAATGCGGCCACGGTGATAGCGGATTGCACCGTCATCCTGTAATGCCGCGGCGGCGGCACTGATTCCTTCTCTGCGCACGCCGAGCAGAGTTGCGATCCGTTCCTGAGTTACCGCCAGCTCATCGGTACGCAATCGGTCGGTATGCATCAGCAGCCATCGGCAAAGCTGCTGTTCAACGGAATGGAAACGATTACACACAGCAGTCTGGCCGATCTGCGTCATGAGCGCACTAATATACTGCAGCAACGAACGCCGAAGCGCCTCGATACGTTCGAACTCGGATCTCATCAGGCTTGCTCTAAGCCTGTATGCAAAACCGGCGCTTTGCACGATCGTTCGATTCCATGGACTCACGTCGCCGATTATCAATGCAATACCGGCCATGCCCTCACGGCCGATTACCGCGATCTCCGGCGATGCGCCGTCTGCTGTGCCATAGACAAGCGAGGCTGTGCAATCAACGGGAAAGTAGACGCTTATGGATTTATGAAGCGAATCGTAGAGAACCGATCCGGCCGGCAGGAATACGGATTCGAGATGGGGCGATAGTGCCCCGTATTCTTCGCGCGGCAATGACGCGAGGATATGATTTTCTTTTGGAGAGCACGGCTCTGACACCATGAACCCCCTGATGGACGCCCGGCCCTGCATATATTGAGCGTTGACAGTGATCATAACAGAAAGCCGGCTTCCGTGAACATCACCCCGCTCTCTCCTCACCATGCGCTCCGGAGCCTCAACGCACCGGCACACGTTCCCTTTTGCGATTGACATCGTAATGCGCCAACCCGGCGCACGCCTGTTTGGCGCTGTCGTGGTCTCCCTCAGCCGACCGCTTGTTGTTCGTCCGCGGCAACGTGCCAAATGTCACGATTGGATGTCCATCGGTTCCATTGCGCGCAGCAAATTCTCACGCAATTCTTCTGTTATGTCATGAATTGCACCGCCGATGCCACTATTCCATTGCACCTTTCAGCCAGGCGCTATGAAATGTAAGCTCGTGTCTTCACGAGCCTGCATATACAGCGCGTGGTCAGCGACGAGATCACAGATTGTTCACCACGACGACATTGCTGGAGAAGTGCAATGAACGGACATGAGCCCGTCATGCATCGGATGCGCCGGCACGTGTGTCGGCTATCTGCCTGGTGCAGCAATTAGCGGTTTTGCTCGCGCTTTTCTGCGCGTTTTTACTGCAGGAAAGATGTGGTAGGCCGTCGGGGACTCGAACCCCGAACCAACGGATTAAGAGTCCGCTGCTCTACCAATTGAGCTAACGACCCATCCCAACGCAGGAAACACCGGCCTGCATACACCTGCCGGCGGCGCTAATGATAACGGAAAACGCGCGTTTTCGCATCCGGTTCTGCATCACGATCGGATACGTGCGATGCGCAGCAGATTGGTCGTGCCGGAGCGTCCGAACGGCATGCCGGCGGCGATCACGACGGTTTCGCGCAGTTTCGCGAAACCGTTGTTCAGCGCGCTGCGGCAGGCGTACGTGACCATCGTGTCGACGTCTTCCACCTCTTCCGCCAGCGCCGAGTACACGCCCCATACCAGCGCCAGCTTGCGCGCGGTCGCGATATTCGGCGTCAGGCTCAATATGGGTGCATCCGGACGCTCGCGCGCCGCGCGCAGGCTGGTAAAGCCGGAACTGGTATAGGTGATGACACAGACCGCATGCAGCACGGTCGCGGTCTGCTGCAGGGCGGCGCAGATCGCGTCTGCCGGTGTCGCTTCGGGCGGATCGCGCTGCGCGTCGATCATCGTGCGGTAATGCGGATCGCCTTCGACCTGCGTAATGATGCGCTCCATCATCGCCACCGCCTCGACCGGATATTTGCCGGACGCGGACTCGGCCGACAGCATCACCGCGTCGGCGCCGTCGTAGACCGCGGTCGCGACGTCGGACGCCTCGGCGCGCGTCGGTATCGGCGACTGGATCATCGATTCCAGCATCTGCGTCGCAACGATCACCGGTTTGCCCGCTTTCGCACACGCACGCAGCGTGCGTTTCTGAATGATCGGCACCTGTTCCGGCGGCATCTCCACGCCGAGATCACCGCGCGCGACCATCACGCCGTCGCAACGCTCGACGATTTCATCGAGATGCTCGATCGCCGCCGGCTTTTCAAGCTTGACCATGATCGCGGCGCGCTTGCCGATCAGATGCCGCGCCTCCTCGATGTCTTCCGGGCGCTGAACGAATGACAGTGCAATCCAGTCCGCGCCCAGCGACAGCCCGTACTTGAGATCCGCGTGATCCTTTTCGGTCAGCGGCGACAGCGGCACCACCACGCCCGGCACGTTGACGCCCTTGCGCTCGGACAGCGTGCCGCCGATGCGGACCTTGGTTTCCGCGTAGTCCGCACCGCAGCGCATGACCTCGAGCCGGATCTTGCCATCGTCGAGCAACAGATCCGCACCCGGTTTCAGCGCGGCAAAGATTTCCGGGTGAGGCAGCGTCACACGGTTGACGTCACCCGGCAATGGATCAAGGTCGAGACGAAACGATGCCTTCGGCACCAGCTGCACCGGGCCGGCGCCGAATACGCCGACGCGCAGCTTCGGCCCCTGCAGATCCATCAGGATACCTACTGGCCGCTCCATTTCGGTTTCGACCTGGCGGATCAGCCGCACGCGCTCGGCGTGATCGGCATGCGTGCCGTGGCTGAAATTGAGGCGAAACACGTCCACGCCGGCGCGCATCAGATCGCGTATGTTTTCCAGGCTCGAACTGGCCGGACCCAGTGTGGCAACAATCTTGGCTTTGCGGCGGCGACGCATCGATTCACTCCCCTCTTGCCAAACAAAACGCCGCACCGCTGCTGCTCCGGTACGGCGATCGGATAGCAATGTAACGGGCGCAAGCGCCCGTTCTGTGATTGTTATTTGGCGACTTCGTGGTTCGCCATGCCTTCCAGCGCACGCACCATCGCCGAGTGATCCCACTCGCTGCCGCCATGCGCGGCACAAGCGTTGAACAACTCCTGCGCGGTCGCGGTGTTCGGCAGACTGATGTTGAGCGCACGCGCGCCGCTGAGCGCGAGGTTGAGATCCTTCTGATGCAGCTCGATGCGGAATCCCGGATCGAAGGTGCGCTTGATCATGCGTTCACCATGCACTTCAAGAATGCGCGACGACGCAAACCCGCCCATCAGCGCCTGGCGCACCTTGGCCGGATCGGCGCCCGCCTTCGACGCAAACAGCAGCGCTTCGCCGACCGCCTCGATGTTGAGCGCGACGATGATCTGGTTCGCGACCTTGCAGGTCTGGCCGTCGCCGACACCGCCGACCAGCGTCACGTTCTTGCCCATCAGGTCGAACAGCGGCTTCACTTTCGCAAACGCCGCATCGGTGCCGCCGACCATGATCGTCAGCGACGCCGCCTTCGCGCCGACTTCACCGCCGGATACCGGCGCGTCGAGGTATTCGCAGCCGAGCTCGTTGATCTTCTTCGCGAACGTCTTGGTTTCGATCGGCGAGATCGAGCTCATGTCGATCACGGTCTTGCCTTTCGCAAGCCCTTCGGCAACGCCGCCCGCGCCGAACAGCACCGCTTCGACATGCGGCGTGTCGGGCACCATGATGATGACGATTTCGGACTGCTGCGCGACTTCCTTGCCGGACGCGCAAACGACGCCGCCCTTGTCGGACAATGCTTTCGGCACCGGCTTTACGTCGTGCAGGTAAAGCTGATGGCCGCCCGCCTGCAGGTTGGCCGCCATCGGCGCGCCCATGATGCCGAGTCCAATGAATCCCACTTTGCTCATTTCGCTGTTTCCTTTTCTTCAGTCGCCACTATTGTGGGAGCGTGCCGGCTCCCTGCGTCAAAATACATCGAACCGCGCACGCCGGTAGCTCCATTGCGGGGCGCGGTGCAGCTCATTACAGATACTGTTTCACCCAGCCGATGCCGTCGCCGGTCTTCGCCCTGGGTTTGTATTCGGCGCCGATCCAGCCATCGTAGCCAAGCCCGTCGATGAACCCGTAGAGAAACGGATAATTGATTTCACCGGTGCCCGGCTCATGGCGACCGGGATTGTCCGCCAGCTGGAAATGCGCGATGCGCTTGAAGTGGCGTTCGATGGTCGGCGCCAGATCGCCCTCCATGATCTGCATATGATAGATGTCATACTGCAGCCACAGGTTGTCGGAGCCGACCTCGTCCATGATGTCGATCGCCTGCTGCGTGCCGCACAGGTAGAAGCGCGGAATGTCACGCGTGTTGATCGGCTCGGTCAGCAGCCGGATGCCGGCCTGCTTCAGCTTGCCGGCCGCGAATTTCAGGTTGTCGACCACGGTCTGGCGTACTTTGTCGGCATCGACCCCATCCGGCGTCAGTCCGATCAGGCAGTTCACCTGCTTGCAGCCGAGCGCCTGCGCATACTCGATCGTGCGCCCGACGCCGTCCTGGAATTCTCCGACACGATCGGGTAGGCACGCAATCCCGCGTTCGCCGGCTGCCCAGTCGCCGGCCGGCAGGTTATGCAGCACCTGCGTCAGTCCGTTGCGCTTGAGCGCGTCGGCCAGTTTTTCCTTCGGATAGGCATACGGAAACAGATATTCAACCCCCTTGAAACCATCCCTGGCCGCAGCATCGAAGCGATCCATGAAATCGACTTCGTTGTAGAGCATCGTCAGGTTGGCGGCAAACTTCGGCATGAAACAATTCCTTTTGTCGGCAGTTTAAAACGGCATTCAAGGTAGCACATTTCTTCCGGCACAGCGTTGACGCCGGTCGGACGTGCATGACTCCGATGGACGAAGCCGCCGCGCTGACCGGCGTTGCCGGCCAACGCCCCGTGCTTGAAGCCCTTTACGCGGCGATCTTCTCCTTTTCCGCTGCGACGTCGATGATTTCCTCGAACTCGGTGACCTTGTCGATTTCAGGCCCCATCGCAATGTTGGTGCGGCGCTCGGTAATCACTTCGACGATCACCGGCACGCGCTGATCCTGCGCCAGCGTGCGCGCGGCCTGAATGGTCTCCTGCAATGCGCCCGGCTCGAACACGCGGAAAGCCTTGCATCCGAGTGCTTCCGCCGCCTTCACGTGATCGACGCCATACTCGCCGATCTCCGGAGCATTGATGTTGTTGAACGAAAGCTGCACTTCATAATCCATCTTGTAGGCACCGTTCTGCGCCTGGCGGATGAGGCCGAGATAGGAATTGTTGAGCAGCACCATCACGAACGGAATCTGGCATTGCGCCGCCACCGCGAGTTCCTCGATCAGGAACTGGAACGAATAGTCACCGACGACGCCAACCACTTCCCGCTCCGGCTCTGCCATCTTGGCGCCGATGCAGGCCGAAATTTCCCAGCCCAGCGGTCCTGCCTGGCCGCACACGATGTAGTTGCGCGGCTGGTTGATCTTCTGGAACTGACCGG
>JBDZVW010000356.1:0-3120 GCA_040255885.1 Betaproteobacteria bacterium | reverse complement strand
CGATCAAGGAAGCCGACAAGAAGTGCAAGGCGATTTTCGCCAAGTGGCACTCGAAGGGCCTGGTCTGACACCAGTCCGCCACCTCCGCGCCGTTGCGGCGCGGAGGTGTTCGCCTGGCATTCCGGCCTGCATCGACATCACGGGGAGGATGCAAAACTAAATGGCCACGGTAGAAACCCGCGCGCTGACCAAAAGCTTTGAAGCCGACAACGCCGTTGACGGTATCGATCTCCTGGTAAAGGAAGGCGAGTTCCTGGTGCTGCTGGGGCCGTCGGGCTGCGGCAAGACCACGCTGCTGCGGATGCTGGCGGGACTGGAGACGCCGACCTCGGGCGATGTGCTGATCGGCAACAAGGTCGTCACCTGGCTGCCGCCGCGCGCGCGCAACATCGCGATGGTGTTCCAGAGCTACGCGCTGTATCCGCACTTGTCGGTTTCCAAGAATATCGCCTTCCCGCTGAACGCGGTGGGCATGCACGGTCACGAGGTCGCCACAAAGGTTGACGAAGCGGCATCGATGTTCGGCATCAAGCACCTGCTGCACCGCAAGCCGCGCCAGCTCTCCGGCGGCGAACGCCAGCGCGTCGCGCTGGCGCGCGCGGTGGTGCGCAACCCGGTGGTATTCCTGCTCGACGAGCCGCTCTCCAACCTCGACGCCAAGCTGCGCACGTCGGCCCGCGACGAGCTGCAGCAGTTCCAGCGCCGCCTCGGCACCACCACCGTCTACGTCACGCACGACCAGGTCGAGGCGATGGGGCTGGGCGATCGCATCGCGGTGCTGAACAAGGGCCGCATCCATCAGCTCGGCACGCCGCTCGACATCTACAATGATCCGGCCGACACCTTCGTCGCCACCTTCATCGGCAGCCCGCCGATGAATCTGATGGAATCCGACCATACGCTGCTCGGATTCCGGCCCGAGCATTTCCTGCCGCACGACGTGTTCGGCGCGGACCGCGACGTCACGCCGTTCCCGTTCACGGTGACCCGTATCGAGCACCTCGGCGCCGACCGCCTGATCTACGGTACGCTCGAAGCGCCGAACCCGGCGGTGAAAGTGATCTCGCGGCTGCCGTCGACGATCCCGATGCCGATCGAGACCGGTACGCGCTACGAATTCGCGGTGCGCACTGGCAATCTCAAGCACTTCGACCGCGAGACCGGCGTCAAGCGCGCCGGCGCCGCCACATGACCAGCGCCGTGGCGCAGCAGCGCGCCGCGAAGAGCCACACGCCATGGCTCGACGACGAGTTGCGACTGGGACGCATCCTGCTGGCGCCGACGGTGATCTACATCATCGCGCTGGTCGGCTTCCCGTTCCTGCTGGCGATTTTCTACAGCGTGAGCGACGCCACGGTCGGCTCCACGTCGCTGCATTTCGTCGGACTGCACAATTACAAGATGATCATCGAGGACCCGACGTTCTGGCGCTCGCTGCGCAACGCGATCGTGTTCACGGTGGTGTCGCAGGCGCTGGTCGTGGTACTCGGCAAAATCCTGGCGATGGCGCTCTACAAGGATTTCCCGGGCAAGTGGATCGTGCGGCTGCTGATCCTGCTGCCGTGGGTGGCGCCGATCTCGCTCAGCAGCATCGCCTGGCTGTGGATATTCGATCCGGTCTACAGCATCATCAACGTCAGCGCGCGCGCGCTGCACATCATCGGGCCCAACACCTGGCCGGTGTGGCTGGGGCAGCCGAACCTGGCGATGGCGTCGGTAATCCTGGTCGACGTGTGGCGGCTGCTGCCGCTGGCGACCGTGATCATCCTCGCCGGGCTGTCTGCGATCCCGCAGGACATTCACGACGCGGCACAGGTCGACGGTGCCGGATTCTGGCGCCACCTGTTCATGATCAACCTGCCGCTGGTGATGCCGATCATGCTGGTGGCGCTGCTGTTCGGCATCGTGTTCACATTCACCGACCTGATCGTGGTCTACGTGCTGACCCGCGGCGGCCCGTTCGACACCACGCAGGTGATCGCGAGCTATGCGTTCTTCACCGGCGTCGAAGGCGGCGATCTGGCGTCGGGCGCGGCGATTTCGCTGTTCCTGTTCCCGGTGCTGGTCGCAGTTGCGATCGTGTTCCTGACCATCGCCAAACGCGCGGAGGTGACTTGAGATGGCCCGTCCACGCTATGGTCTGAAACGCTGGCTGCTGCGCGGCGGCCACGTGCTGATCCTGGCAGCGTTCGTCACCTTCCTCGCATTTCCGTTCTACTGGATGGTGCTGACGACGTTCAAGGAAACCAAGGACCTGATCAACACGCACCACAATCCGTTCCTGTTCAACCTGCCGCCGACGCTGGACAATCTGCGCATCCTGTTCTACGACACGCAATTCGGACACTGGATCCTCAACACCATCCAGGTCGGCGTGATCGTCACCGCAATCACGCTGGTGCTGGCAGTGCCCGCCGGCTACGCGCTGGCGCGGCTCACCGGACGCTGGAGCCAGCGCCTCGCGATCGCCATTTTCCTCACCTACCTGATTCCGCCGACGATCCTGTTCATTCCGTTTTCGCGCATCATCGGCGACCTCGGTCTGCAGAATTCGCTGTGGTCGCTGGTACTGGTCTACCCCAGCTTCACGGTGCCGTTCTGCACCTGGCTGATGATGGGATTCTTCAAGTCGATCCCGCGCGACATCGAGGAAGCCGCGATGATCGACGGCCTGTCGCGCCTGCAGGCGTTCGTCAAAGTGGTGGTGCCGGTGTCGTCGGCCGGCATTTTGACGGTGGTGATCTTCACATTGACGCTGGTGATGCAGGAATTCGTCTACGCGCTGACCTTCATCACCACCTCGTCGAACTACACCGTGAGCGTCGGCGTGCCGACCTTCCTGGTGCGCGGCGACGTCTATTTCTGGGGCTCGCTGATGGGCGCCTGCCTGATCGTCAGCGTGCCGGTGGCGATTTTGTACAACATCTTCGTTGACCGCTTCGTCGCCGGGTTCACCGTGGGGGCGGTGAAGTAGGCTGAGAATCGAACCGCCAAGGCGCCGAGGACGCCAAGAAAAACAAAGCAAGAAAATCAACAGCAAACGCAGAGGCGCAAAGGCGCAGAGGAACGCAAAACAAAATCAAGAATTTCTGAAGTTCTTTGCGGCTTTTCTTTGCGCCT
>JBDZVW010000355.1:0-3129 GCA_040255885.1 Betaproteobacteria bacterium | reverse complement strand
GAGCTTATCGCCCAGGTAGCGGGCGCATGCCTCTTCGTTGCCCGGCGGATTGATGGTGTCAAAACCGATCAGCTTCCGGGTCAGTTCATAAGCACGCTGTGCAGCTGTCATGTTCGTCTCCTGCAAAATCAACCAAAGTACGCCTGACGGACTTCCGCGTTGTCACGCAATTCGGCGGCACTGCCCGAGGCAACCACCCTGCCCTGCGACAGTACGTAGCCGTGGTGGGCGATGGACAGGGTTTGATGAACGTTCTGCTCGACCAGCAGCACCGTTACACCCAGCTCATTGATCTGCCGGATAACGTCGAAGTTATGCTTGACGAACAGCGGCGAGAGTCCGAGCGATGGCTCATCGATCAGCAGCATTTTCGGTGCTGCCATCATGCCGCGCCCGATCGACACCATCGCCTGCTCGCCACCGGACATGGTGCCGGCCAGTTGCGCCGCACGCTCTTTCAGGCGCGGAAATACCCGATAAACCTCGTCGAAGCGTTCACGGATCACCCGCTCTTCATTTTGCTGGTAGGCGCCGATCCGCAGATTTTCCTCGACGGTCAGTTTGGGAAAAACCTTGCGCCCCTCCGGGATGCACGCGATTCCGGCCGCAATCACCCGATGGGTCGGGAGCCCTGCCAGCTCCTGTCCGTCGAAAACAATCCGTCCCTCGCGCGGTGGCGTAAGCCCCAGTATGGAGCGAACCAGTGTCGATTTTCCGGAGCCGTTGGATCCCAGAATACAGGTGATCTCTCCGGCACGCGCCGTAATGCTGACGTCCGTCAGCACGTCGGCCTTGTCATAGGCCGTAAAAATGTGTTCGACGACGAGACTGCCTTCAACCATTACCCGCCACCGCCTGGCCGAGGTACGCCTCCTGCACGCGCAAATCTGCGGCGACTTCCCTAAAAGCGCCTTCGCAGATTTTCTTCCCGTAGTTCAGCACGGCACAGTGCTCGGTGATACGTTCGATCACGCTCATTTCGTGCTCGATGATGATGATGGTGAGTCCCTTGATGCGGTCGCGTGCCAGCAGAATGTCGTCCATCAGCTCGCGCGTTTCCTCCCGCGTCATGCCGGCCGACGGCTCGTCCAGCAGCAGCAACTTCGGCTCGCTGACCAGCGCCCGGCAGATCTCCACCCGGCGGCGGTCGATCATGCCGAGCGCGCCCGCGGCGGAGAACAGTCGCTCCGCCAGATTGGCGTTGAATGTTTTCACCAGCAGCCGGGCCTTCGCAAAATTTTCCTCGAACTGCGTGCGAAGCCGGCCGCGCCGAAACAGATTGAACCACAAGCCGTTGTCGAGCCGCTGATGGTTGCCGATCATGATGTTGTCGAAGACGGTCAGCGGCAGGCACAATCGCGAGCGCTGGAAAGTGCGGGCAATCCCGGCGCGACAGATGTTCTGCGGCGACAATTGACTGATGTCGCGCCCGTCGAGCACGATCTCGCCCGACGCAATTTCATAAATGCCGGTCACCGCGTTGAACAGCGTCGTCTTGCCGGAACCGTTGGGCCCTATCAACCCCAGAATCTGTCCGCGCCCGACCGCCAGATCCAGACCGTCGAGCGCGGTCAGACCGCCAAAGCGTACCGTGACGCCACGGCAGGCCAGCAGTTCGTTCACGGTGCTTCCGATCCCGGAAAATAGGTCCGCAGCCGGCGCGGCATGAGCCCCTGCGGACGAAACAGCAGGATCAGGATCACCAGAATACCGTACAGCAGAAACCGGTATTCCTGAATGAACTGCAGCTTTTCGGGCAGCATGATGATAATCGCAGCTGCCGGAATCACGCCCCACGGATTGCCGATTCCGCCCAGTATGATGATCGAAATCATGATCAGCGAATCACTGAACGCGAAACTCGCCGGCGAAATGAAGCCCTGCATCATGCCGTAGACGCCGCCGGCGATCCCGCACAGCAGGTTACCCAACGTGAAGGCCGTGATCTTCCAGCGCGCCACACTAATGCCGAACGTCTTCGCCGCTGTCTCGTCGAGACGCACCGCATCCAGATTCAATCCAACCCACGACCGCTCGATTCGCAGCATGATTACGATGCCACCGATCACCAGCAGCAGGCTTAGTAGCAAGTAATTCATGTAAAACGAGATATCGATGCCGCCCAGCGACAGGCTGTTGTTGAATGACCATCCGAACAAGTCGAGTCCCGGCAAGGTGAGTCCCTGCGGGCCGCCGAAGGTGTTGTTCACTTCCATGAACGTGCGGAACAGGATACCGAAAGCGATGGTGACCAGCGCTTCGTAGTAGCCGTATGTCCGCAGCACCGGAAGAATCAGGATCGAGCCGATCAGCGCCGCCATCACGCCGCCGGCGGCAAGCACCGGCAGATGCGGTATCGCGGTATGCGCGCTGAGTACCGCCGTCGTGTAGGCGCCAATCCCGAAAAAGGCGGCACCGGCGAAATTGATGATGCCCGCATAACCCGACTGAATATGCAGTCCCAGGCAGGCCGCGATGAACAGCAGCACCGTTGACAGCATCAGCAGCGGATAAGGTGCATTGTGAAAGAAACCCGCGACCACCAGCAGCGCTGCCACCAGCAGCGCACTCGTCTTCCGGCCATGACCGGCAAAACCGGCATTGGCGCGCGCGAGCAAGCCACATCGTGCGGCGACCACCGCGATAACCATGCCGGCAGCCAGCAATGCAAACACCGCCCACAACTGCTGCAGAAAGAGGAAAAGCAGAAGGAATACGGCGCACGCCACAATGGTGAAGGCCGCGGTCGCCCAGCCCCTGCCGTCCCGTCGTGCGGCGTGCGTCATACGCGCTCGCTGGTTTTTTCCGGAATCAGGCCGGTCGGCTTCCATGCGATCAGAATGATGATTGCCGCGAACGCAAACACGTTGTTGTAGGCACTCGAAAACGGCAGCGCGACGGAACCGATGGTCTGCAACGCGGCGAACAGGAACCCGCCGATGACTGCGCCGTAGATGTTGCCAAGCCCGCCGACGATGGCGGCGCTGAATCCGATTATTCCCAGCAGCAGCCCGATATTGAAGTTGATTTCACTGTAATAAAAGCCGTATACCACCCCGCCCAGCCCACCCAGCGCCGAGCCCAGTGCAAATGTGATCAGAACGACACGTTCGAAATTGATCCCCATTA
>JBDZVW010000354.1:0-3133 GCA_040255885.1 Betaproteobacteria bacterium | reverse complement strand
TGGCGGAAGAGGCAAGAGTCGAACTCGCCAAGGGCGCCAGAGACGTCCTTCACTGGGTTTGAAGTCCAGGCACCCCACCGGGGATGGTGCTCTTCCGCGCGCCACTCACTTTGCCACGGTTCAATCATCCGATCAACCGCCCGGCAACGGATGAAATGCCGGATTACGCTGCGCTAACCCGATCTACGGTTCATCCATGAACGGACAACGCGCATGCCTGATCCGTAAGCCGCTCACGCATGCGAATACAGCGTGGCACCGGCTATTGTCAGATCCGCTTCAAGAACGCTTCCGGTCTCCGATTCCGTCATCACGATCCGCGACGTGCCGGGCCGGTACGCGACGTTGGTTACGGTGCGGCCGGCCGGGCTGCGCACGAAATGCGTGATCTCGCCGTGCGCATTGATGACGAACGCGCCGCCGAGACTGGCGTGCGCGACCACCAGGCCATTGTCCGTGTCCACCGCCATCCCATCGGGCCCGCTGCTGCCGAAAAATGTGCGAAACGCGCCGACCTTGGACAGCGCGCCGTCCTTCAACAGCGGGCCGCGCCACACCGCATTGGCGCGCGTGACCACGATGAACAATGCACTGCCCGTTGTGTCGAGCGCTATGCCGTTCGGACTCGGCGCATTGGCGAGCACGCAATCAAGCCGGCCGCTTTCCGGATGCCAGCGAAATACCCGCCCGCTTGGATCGTGCAGACCGGTCTGACCCTGATCGGTGAACCAGCAGTTGCCATCGGCATCGAACGTCAGATCGTTCAACCCCTTGAAACCTTCACTGTTGCGATTGCCGAGCAGCGTTTCGATCTTCCCGTCGGACGGATCCATGCGCAACAGGCCGCGCCGGTAGTCGGCGATCCACACGCTGCCATCACGATGGATCGCGAGACCGTTGGGCCAGCCATCATATTCGGCTACTTGCGTCCATTCGAGCGCGGGACTGATGCGGAAAATCCGGCCATGCGGAATGTCGGTCACGTAAAGGTTTCCGGCACGGTCGAACGATGGCCCTTCGATGAAGCTGTCCACCGGCCGCCCGGCCTTGTTCGCGTCGGCCCACTCGGAGCGGCGCGCGCGCCGCAACGCCGCCGGCATTTCGGTCATAACGCGCGCATCGATGACGACCGGCGCGGTGAAATTCAGGTTCCACATGCGTTCATTTCCTCCGTTCTGCGGCCTCGGCCCCATTCGCGTCAGCCGTCCCTGTCGATGATGCACAGCCGATGATGCCATCGCTGCACAGCGTCTCGATGTCGGCGCCGCTGTATCCGAGTTCCGACAGCAATGTTCCGGTATGTTCGCCCAGCGCCGGCGGCGACGTGCGCAGCGGCAGACGCCGGCCCGCCAGCGTGAACGGCAGCAGCGGCATGCGCGTGTCGAGTTCACGGCCGGCGCCGCTGGCGTCCGGCGGCAGCGTCAGCCCTGCCATCGCGCCGGTCGCGTTCAGATGCGGATCGTCGAACAGGTCCTGCGGCCGGGCGATCGGCGCGTACGGCAGGCCGTTATGTTCGAAAATTTCGCTGATCTCGCTGGCAGCGTGCGGTGCCAGCCGTTCCCGCAACAGCGGCATCAGCCAGTCGCGCGCCTGCACGCGCTGATTGTTGGTCGCAAGCCGCTCATCGCCCTTCAATTCGTCCAGCCCGAACGCATCACAGAAGATCGCCCACTGCGTATCGGACACCACCGCCAGAAAAATCTGTTCATCGTCGCGGACGGTAAACACGTCGTAGATGCCCCATGCGGCAATGCGGCTCGGCATCGGCGCGGGCGGCTTGCCGGTCACCGCGAACTGCATCATGTGCTGCGCGACGAGGAACACGTTGTTCTCGAACAGCGCGCTGCGCACTTCCTGGCCGCGGCCGGTTTTTTCACGCTGGAACAGCGCCGCCATCGCGCCGATCGCGCCGAACATGCCGCCCATGATGTCGTTGACGCTCGATCCCGCGCGCAGCGGGTGCCCCTCGGGGCCGGTCATGTACGCAAGTCCGCCCATCATCTGCACCACTTCGTCGAGCGCGGTGCGGTGCTCGTACGGCCCCGGCAGAAAACCCTTGTGCGACACATAGACCAGCCGCGGATTCAGGCGCGACAGTGATTCGTAATCCAGGCCCATGCGCGCCATCGCGCCGTCCTTGAAGTTCTCGCTGAAAACATCGGCGGTGGCGATCAGTTTCAGCATCAGCTCGCGGCCGCGTGCATCGTTCATGTTCACCGCCAGGCTTTTCTTGTTGCGGTTGAACGTCGCGAAAAATCCGGCGCCGGAACCCAGCAGCCGGCGCGTATTGTCGCCCTTCACCGGCTCAACCTTGATCACTTCGGCACCGAGGTCGCCGAGAATCAGGCCGCAGGTCGGGCCCATCACCATGTGGGTGCACTCGACGACGCGCAATCCGGCGAATGGCAACGGCTGCGCGGATTCCGCCGTCATTGCGCCGTCTCCCGCAACTGCGCGGCTTGCGCCGCACAACTGCGCTGCAGTTCCGGATCCGGCACACGGCCGTCGGCATAGACGAACCCTTTCGGCAACCCGGCGTCGGCAACCATGCCGTAAAGCGGCTCGCCGGGCAGCGCCTCGTGCAGAATCGAACGCGCCGCCAGCAGCCGTCCGATGCCGATGCCGGTATCGATGCCCATCGCTTCCAGCAGAAACGCGAGGTCCTCGGTCACGATATTGCCGCTGGCACCGGGCGCGTATGGACAGCCGCCGATGCCGCCCTGACTGGAATCGAACGTCGTCACGCCGGCTTCCAGCGCCGCAGCGACGTTGGCCAGTCCCTGCCCGCGCGTGTTGTGGAAATGCGCGCCGCCCGCACGCTCGCCGAATTCCGCACGCAATCGTGTGAACAGGCGTCGCACCTGCCGCGGCTGTGCATAGCCGCTGGTATCCGCCAGACCGATCTCGTCGACGCCGCATTGCGCCATCGTCCCGGCCCGGCGCAACGTGTCGTCGTCCGTCACGGTACCGGCGATGGTGCAGCCGAACGCCACCGCCAGGCCGGCCTCGACCTGCACCGCCGGGTACTGTTCGTTGCGCAATGCGACGACGGCGCGCACCTCGGCATCCATCTGCGCGTGCGTCTTGCGCACGTTCGCCAGCGAATGCGCCTCGGTCACCGACACCGGCAGCG
>JBDZVW010000046.1:0-12264 GCA_040255885.1 Betaproteobacteria bacterium | reverse complement strand
GCGGTGACGTCGATCTCGTCGGGAGTACTGTTCACGTTCCAGGGGTGGCACGCGATGAACATGGGCGCGGTGCCGTTCCTGCTGCTGGCGGCTGTTGCGATGGGATGGCTGTCACTGCAGCGGAGGCAGCGTCGGCAGTCCGTGTGAGGCGGATGGTGCGGCGGCGATTTGCCGCTGCATCACTCGATCAGTTGCAGCATATGGCCGGTCGGATCCCGCACCAGTACCGCATGCTTGCCGTCCCGCAATGTCACGACGCCGGCGGAGACAAATTCAACGTTCTCCTTTTCGAGCATGGCCGCCAGCTGTGGCAGACCATCGACTTTGAGCACCAGCCGGTCGGCGATCACGTCATTGGCCCGGGTGCGCTGCCGAACGTGGTGCGCGGCCGGGCATCGATAACCGAGCAGTTCGACGTGCGGCGGCTGCTCGTCAGACGGCTGAAGCGCGACGACGTCGACGACCGCGCCGGAGACGTGGTCGAGCCGTTCCTGCTCGATGCCAGAATTGACGGACCGCGAACCAACGCTCATGCCCAGCAGGCGGGTGTAGAAGTCGATCGAGCGAGGGATATCGGCAACGCTGATCGCCGAATGATCGATACCGAGAAACACGCCGTGTTTCCGCTGCCAGCCGGCGTCGCCGACACCGGCCGGAAAATGGATCAACTCGAGCGGGTGGCCGTCCGGATCGCGGAACTTGAACGCGGTGACCGAGCCCGTGTTGGGCGGCAGGCGCTGCGGGCCGTGCAGGGTGATCGCGTCGAACGGATAACGGCACAAATTGGCATACGCCCGCTCCATGTCACCGACGATGATTGCAGCATGCTGGAAGCGGAGATCGTTTGAACGGTTCGTACGCGGATAGGGCCGGCCCGGCGGATCGAACGCGACAAGTTCCAGCTCCTGTTTTCCCAGCCGCAGTGTGATCGAACGCCCACGCGCATCCGGAATCCCGATCAGCCGCCCCCATGCGGGATTGTCGAGCGCCGTTTCATCCGCGACGGAGAAACCCAGCGCGTCGCGGTAGAACGCTACCGATTCCGCAAGACTGGAAACGGTGCGGCTGATGCGCATCAGCCGCAGCACGTTATGGATGCGTGTCACGGACGCTGCGCGCCGCGGCAATTGGTGTAAATCGCATATAGCGTGTGTGATGCGCAGATGAACAGTCGACTGCGGTTGCGCCCGCCGAACGCCAGGTTCGACACGGTGTACGGAACCTTTATCTTGCCCAGCAGCGTGCCGGCAGGATCGATGCAATGCACGCCGTCGCCGGCGCTGCTCCAGACGTTGCCGGCTTCGTCGCAGCGCAGCCCGTCACAGAATCCGGGCCACACCTTGTGAAACGACCGTCCGTTCATCAGCCGCGTGCCATCATTGCCGAGATCGAAGCGGCGGATTTCCTGCACCGGATCTGCCGCGAATTGCAGTCCGCTCTCGCTGATGTACAGATGTTTTTCGTCCGGCGAGAAGCACAGCCCGTTGGGGCCGTCGAAGTCGTCGGCGACGACGGTCAGCGCAGCGGTAGCCGGATCGAAGCGATAGACGTTGGCCGGCAGCTCCGCCGCCTGTTTGCCGCCTTCGTAATCGGTCTGGATGCCGTACGGCGGATCGGTAAACCAGATCGTGCCGTCCGACTTGACGACGACGTCGTTCGGCGAATTCAGGCGTTTGCCGTCAAAGCGGTCGGCCAGCAGCGTGATCCGTCCATCGAGCTCGGTGCGCGTGATGCAGCGCTTGCGATGCGAGCATGAGACGAGCCGGCCGTCGCGGTCACGCGTGTGGCCGTTTTCGAAATGCGACGGCTGCCGGAAAGGCGACACGCCCGCGGCGGTCCAGCGCAGCACGCGGTCGTTCGGGATGTCGCTGAACAGCAGACATTGGTGATCGGCGAACCACACCGGGCCTTCCAGCCAGCGGAACCCTTCGGCCAGCTTTTCCAGCGGCGCATTCGGCAGCACCATCGCATTGAAGCGCGGATCAAGAACTTCAAGGGTATCCACTGCTGTTCCCGTAACCGTTACGTGAAGCAGCACGGCCCGTTGCGTTGCGGCGCCTGTTCCAGCCGGACGATCATCAGCACCGCCGGCTGGTCGCCGACCGTGCCGGAACGGTGGCCCTTGTGCCCCTGCGCATCCGCGACGCAGTGCTGATCGCCGCCGAATGAAATGTCGCCCGCGCCCATTTCGATGCGCGTGCCGTCCATGCTTTCGACGAACCAGCGTCCCGACAGCGGGGCGATCCACTGCGGCCGCGGATTCTCGTGCCATTCGCCGACCCATCCCACCGGCAGCACCGTGAACAGCACGTTCGCCGCCGACGCTGACAGGACGTCGTTCCACTGTGGCGCGGCGCCGCCCATGCTTTGCTGTTCGAACGCGGCAAGGGTGCAGCGCGTTTGATGACTGACGCCGTGCTCGTCGGTCCAGATGTGCCAGTACTGCAGCGCGGGTTTGCCGCCTGCGCCTGCCGCGGCCGGATTGGCATCAGTGCCGGATGTCGGCATGGAAGTCCTTTTGATTCACGGCAGTGTGTGGCGCCTTCCCAGTAACGCCGTACGCCGGTGTTGAAGACAGCGGATTCGATACCACTGCGCCAATTGGGGCAAGATGAGTGCCGAACGTGATCAGCAGCAATCCGCCGACCAGTCCGAAATTTTTCAGGAAATCCCAGAAGTGGCTGCGCGCCGTGCTGTCGCCCTTCGCCCAGAAATCCGGATACGCCCAGAAATTGTGATAGAGCAGTGCGGTCACGACACAGAATCCGGCCAGCACGAACGCTGCCAGCCGGTCATGCCAGCCGGCCACGATGCAGGCGGGGGCAACGAGCTCCACCACTATACCCAGCACCAGCAGCACCGGGCCGCCCGGCAGAAAGCTGGAGTTCGCCTGTTTCAATGCTCCGTTCCAGTCGAATATCTTGTCGAGCGCGCTGAACGGAAAAAGAACCACGAGGAAGAATCTGATTATGAATGGAAGCGCATAAAGATTCAGCCACACCATGAGTTGTTATGCCTCCTTCGTATCGCCGCGATCCAGGCGGCGGAGCCCTGCCATGCACTGGCTACGATAACACACTCGATCTCCATCATCAGGGACTGTGCTGCGCCTCCACAGCGACCTCGCCGCAAGGCGGGGTGCCCGAGGCCTGCAGTCGGACTCCGGCTGCGTAATTCTTGCCATCGAATTATGCAAAATTTACAGGAAGGCGGTTCCGCAGCTGTTCATAGTTACCTGATTTCAAGGTGAAAACGAACTGGCCCTGCAATTGCTGGCAATCAGGTGACGTTCGCATATTCCGGCCGCGGATCGTTCGCATCGGCCAGGATGAAGTCAGCACGATGGAAAGATGTCGGGATTTTGCTTCGTTACGACGGTGCCGACCGTGCGTAGTCCCTTGAACGCGGGTAGGTCTTGGCGGCAGGCGCCTCATTCAAAAATCGAATGATGGAGATTGCAATCATGAAAAATCCAGTGTTCCTGGTATTGTTGACTTCCGTGTTCGCGAGTCCGCCACTGCTGGCGCAAGCGGCGCCTCCGCCACCTGCAGCACAGCAGCAGCCGGCCCCGCCGACGGCCGGCCAGAATGCCACCAAGCCGGAAGGAGACGCCGGCGCTGCCGCGACCAATGGCGGTCAGAAATTCATTACCGAGGAGTCGGGGCAGCAAATGCTGTCGAGCAATCTCGTCGGGATGTCGGTAACCAATTCGAACAACGACGACATCGGAAAAATCGACAACCTGCTGCTCAACAAGGACGGCAACCTGACCGGCGTGGTGGTTTCAGTGGGCGGCTTTCTCGGCATCGGCAGCAAGCATATCGCGCTGCCGATGAGTGAAGTGCAGATCAACCCCGGTCAGAAGAAAGCGATGGTCAGTCTGTCGAAGGACGACTTGAAGAACGCCCCCGACTTCAAGACCAAGGAAGAGCAGCAGAAAGAAGCGCAACAGGCGGCGCAGAAATCGAAAGCGCAGCAGCGCGGAAGCGCCGCCGGAATGCCGGCTCCGGCCGCGCCCGCCGGTGGCGCGCCGTCAGGTGCCGCGCCGGCTTCTCCAGGTGGAAAGTGACGATCGCTGCTTTTGAGTGAGCGCCATGCTTGATGCGGCGCGGCATGGCGCTGTGAACGGATGAAGTATCTGCTGCTGCCTGATCGGACAGCGGCAGATTTACTTGTGACCTGAAACAAAGAAACAACTCGTCTCCGTTGCCATTGATCCGTCCTGCGCTGCCGCGCCGCTGAACGGCATAACCACTCCGCTTCAGGCCGGCATCGCGTCCTCATAAACGGGCCTGCATCCTGCACGCGAGCAACGGCCATGCCAATTTTCCGGCCGTACGACGGTTTTCCGTGACGGTATGGACGAAATATCCCTGCGCCGGATGTTGATATCGAAAATCCATGGAGTAAAATCCTTGCGGTAGCATCAGTCCACAATCGCTTCGGGCTTACCCCGCTAATCATCACATCATCCGCGCCGCAGCCGAAGCGGCCACGGCACGGAATCACGAACGGCAGGAGAGCGATGCGACTTCGCATGGATCGGCGCAGTCAGTCGATGGACGTGCCGCGATCGGCGGCTGGCATGCCGGTTACGGGCAAATCACTGTTTAGTCCCGGGACAGGTTCACGGTGAAACTCGCGCGCGCGCTGCCGTCGCCAAACTGGCGGGCGGTCGGGCTGCCCGATATCGTGCTGCTGCTGTCGGCACTGCTGCTGGCCGTGTTTGGCGGCATGATGGTGCGTTACTGGCACGGTCCGCAAGTCGCCTGGGATGTGATTTCGTTCCCGCTGCAGAAAATCTCATACGACAGTGCGTGGGGATTTCTACTGTGCGGCTGCGCCTTGTTCAGCTTCGTGGCCCGACAGAGAATGCTGACCAAAATCATCGCGGCGGCGGTGATCATCATCGCCGCATTGCGGCTGGGCGCGTACCTGGTGCCCGGAATCGTTCCGATCTATCCGATTGTGGCCAGTCCGCTGCTGCCGGCGACGCCCGACGTGCAGTTCGCGATGGAGCCGTACCGCGCGGTGATCTTTTTTGTCGCGGGCGTCGCGCTGGCGATGCTGTCGCGAACGCCGCGCTCGATATTTTCGCTGATCGTGATTGCGCTGATGGCATCGGTCATCGTGATGCTGGCGCTGCTGCAGCTGTTCGGATACTGGGGTCCCAACCGCTTCATCGGCGTGTGGCAGGGATTGAACGGCGGCGGCACCGGCGGCGCAGTGAATTTCATCGTGCTCGGCGCGGCGCTCCTTTTTTTCATCTTCTTTTCGAGCGGCAGAAAATATGTGGCAGCCCGCAAATGGGCGCCGGTCCCCGTCTGGTTTGGCGTGTTCATCGCATCACTGGCACTCGCGCATGCGCTGAATGTGCAGGAGTCGGGGCAGATCAAGTTCAGGACCGAACTGGTTGCGGCCAACGTCGCGGCACGGATCGAAAACGAGATGGAAACACGGATTCTGCAGCTGCAGCGCCTCGCTGCCCGCTGGCAGATCTACGACGCAAGCTATCAGGACTGGCAGCATGATGCGGAATCCCTGTTGTCCGATTTTCCCGATTTCCGCGCGATAGGCTGGATAAATCCGAATCGTGACGAGCGCTGGGTACTGCCGAAACAGCCGGCCGGCGTCACCGCCACCGCCGCCATTCCGGTGATGGGGCCGTCCGACAGAATCACGCTGCAGGCCGCACTGAATCGCCGCAAGATCATGCTCACGCCATTCAAGGCTTTGCGGGATGGAGGCAAGGGATTCGACGTCTATGTGCCGGTGTATGTGGACAGCCATTATGCGGGAACGATCACCGGCATCGTGAGAGAGGCCAATCTCGCCGATGTGCTGGGCGCGAATTATCCCGATTATTCGGCTTCCCTGCTGGAGAACGGGCAGGTGATCAATTACGTCGGGTCGCAAACCGGCAAGGTCGGCCTGCCGTGGCGCAAAACATTGCCGGTCACGCTGCACAACGTGCACTGGGAAATTCAGGTTGCGCCGGCGCAGTCGGCGATCGAAAGGGCGAACTGGATGTTGCCGCTGACGACACTGCTGGCCGGCACGCTGCTGGGAACGCTGCTGGCGTGGCTGCTTTATCTGCTTCAGAAAGCCCGGGCGCAGACGGGTGAAATCGACGCGACCAATCGCCAGCTGCGGATCGACATTGACGCACGGCGCAATGCCGAACGCACATTGCGCGAGCGTGAAGAATCGAATCGCCAGATCGTCAACGCGGTGAAGGATTACGCGATTTTCATGCTGGACCCGGCGGGCCGCATTCGTTCCTGGAACGCCGGCGCGGAAAAGCTGACCGGGTATGGTCCGATCACGGCGATCGGGCAGCCTTTTTCAATGCTCTATCCGGATGACGTCGAACAGCCACCCGAAAACAGGCTGCGCATTGCAGCCGCGATGGGCCAGTGCGAGGAAGAATCCTGGCACGTGCGTCGCGATGGCAGCCGCTATTGCGCGGAGAGCACCATCACGGCCAACCGCAATGAGGCGGGCGTGATCGACGGATTTTCCGTGGTGCTGCGGGACATGACCGAGCGCCAGATGATGCAGGCGGCGCTGGAGCGTTCACGGGATGAATCGCGCGCACTGACGCGCTATGTGCAGTCGGTTCGGGAAGATGAAAAGAGCCGCATCGCGCGCGAAATTCATGACGAGCTGGGATCGACGCTGACGGCGGTGCGCATGGACATTCGTGCCTTGTCGGGCAAGCGCGCTCCGATTGACGCGGCACTGCACGAAAAAATGAACGACATGGTCGCGCTCGTCGATTCGGCGATCCGGGTGACGCGCCGCATCGCGACCGAATTGCGTCCAACCATTCTCGACGATCTGGGGTTGATTGCCGCGCTGCGCTGGCAGGCCGGCGAGTACCAGAAGCGTACCGGCATCCCGGTCACAATCGAATTCAACGATCCGAACGTGACCGTCGACAAGCGGCGCGCAATCGTGTTCTTCCGGATTTTCCAGGAAGCGCTGACCAATGTTGCAAAACATGCGCAGGCAACGAGTGTTCGTACGCGTTTTGACTGCATCGACGGCAACTATTACGCGCTGACGATCAGCGATGACGGCAGCGGCATACCGGCCGGCACGCTGCTCGGGCCAACGTCGCACGGCATTCGTGGCATGCGCGAACGGGCTGAAGAATTTCAGGGTACGTTCGCGATCGACAGCGCTCCCGGCGAAGGGACCACGATTACGATCCGCATGCCGGTTTCGGTGACTTCAACCGAAAACACCAACGACAGCGGCCGCGTCGATTCCATGCCCGCCGGGCAACAGAACTGAAGATTCGATCGCGGCGATCGGCTGCGAACACAAATGCTGGAATCCGCGAAAACCTGCAATCGTCCGTTGTAGGACAAAGACCGACAAAAAAACGGGGCGGACTCCGATAGGCATATTCCGGCAGTTCTATAACATCGTTCATGAATTCGAAATCAGGAGCTTCTGCCAAATGCGCGGGCACGTGGCGGCGCCAGGCCGGTGTGGCCGAGGCAGTGGCGGACCAGTGGTCCGATTGCAATCCATCCAGAGGAACATTCATGAACTTCAACCACATAGATGATCATGGTGATCTGTTGGAGATTCCGGTTGCCCGGCCCGATCCGATCATGCCGCCGATCAATGAAAGGGCATCGCAAGCCGGATTGAAACGCCATGGGTTGCTGTACGGCTCGTCGCCAGCGATGCAGAAATTGTACGGGCTCATCGACAAGGTGGCGCCGACCGATACCACGGTGCTGATTGCGGGCGAAAGCGGCACCGGCAAGGAACTGGTGGCCAATTCCATCCATCGGCTCAGTGCGCGGCGCGGCAGCGCGTTCGTTCCGATCAATTGCGGTGCCATTCCAGCGAGCCTGATAGAGGCCGAACTGTTCGGCCATGAGCGCGGCAGCTTCACCGGCGCCGTTCGCACCCACAAGGGCTATTTCGAGCGTGCCGCCGACGGTACCTTGTTTCTGGATGAGATCACCGAAATGCCGGTCGAAATGCAGGTCAAGCTGCTGCGGGTGCTGGAAACCGGCGGCTTTTACCGCGTCGGCGGCGACCAGGAGATCAAGGCGCGCACCCGTGTCATCGCGGCCACCAACCAGCGCCCCGAGGCGGCCGTGGAGAATGGCCGGCTGCGCGAAGACCTGTGGTACCGGTTGTCCGTGTTTCCGATCGAGGTGCCGCCGTTGCGCAAGCGGGGTGACGACATCGAGCTGCTGGCCCGGCATTTTCTGGATAGACTGAATCTGGAGTCCGGCACGGACAAGACATTGTCCGCCTCGACGTTGAGCCTGCTGCGCGCCTATCCATGGCCCGGAAACGTGCGCGAACTGCAGAACGCATTGCAACGCGCTTTCATCATGGCCGATCGCGAGGTGGAAATCGGCTGCTCGCGTGCGGCCAGCCTGGAGTTGCGGGAGCATCTGAATTTCAGGGTCGGCACGCCGCTTGCCGAAGTCGAGCGCGAAATGATTCTGGCAACGCTGAGTCACCAGCGGGGCAACAAGCGAAAAGCCGCGGAAGCACTTGGGGTAAGCCTGAAAACGTTGTATAACCGCCTCAACGAGTATCTGGTGCACGAAAGCGGCGAGCTTCATGATCAAAGTCCTGATTGCAGATGACCATGCGATCGTACGGGCGGGTTTGCGGGAGCTTCTTGCCGACGCCAGCGATATGCAGGTCGCAGGAGAGGCCGGCAGCAGTGAAGAAGTACTGGCGCAGGTGCGCTCGGCGGAGTGGAGCGTGGTGTTGCTGGATCTGGGATTGCCCGACCGCAGTGGCGTGGACACGCTGCGGCTGGTCAAGCAGGTGAAACCAGTGCTTCCGGTATTGATTCTGAGCATTTATCCCGAAGACCAGTATGCGATCAACCTTCTGCGCGGCGGCGCCAGCGGCTACATCGCGAAGGACGCCGAGCCCGCCGAATTGATCCGGGCGATTCGCCTGGTGGCCGCCGGCCGCAAGTACATCAGCGCAGCGCTGGCGCAGCAACTGGCGTCCGAACTGAATGGCGCTGATGGCCCGCTGCACAATGAGCTTTCGGAGCGCGAATTCCAGGTGTTCTGCAAGCTGGCTGCCGGAATGTCGGTGTCGCAGATCGCCGCCGAACTGTTTCTGAGCGTCAAGACCATCAGTACTTACCGCCGCAGAATTCTGGAAAAGATGAACATGAAGAATAATGCGGATTGCACCTATTACGCGATCAAAAACGGTCTGATCGAATGATGCGCACACTCATGCCGCGTGGCGACCCGGCCGACGGCGCGAACAGACAGCCACCACCTGAACGGCCGCGGCGGCATTCGGCGTATCAGTTCGTTGCAGTGGACGGCGGGCATCAATGGAAGCTCTGAGCATTGTGGACGGATCCGATCCACTTCGTGTTTACATCGTCGAGGATTCCGCGCTCCTGAGGGACCGGATCATCGGCTCGATTTCAGAAATCGACCACGTCGAGGTGATCGGCTATGCCGATACTGAAGATGACGCCGTCCAGGAAATACGGGACGCACATCCCGACGTGGCCATCATCGATATCCGCCTGCGTAAGGGAAGCGGCATCAATGTGGTGCTGGCAATCAACCGCATGCATCTCACAACCGCTCCCAAGCTGGTCGTGCTGACCAACTACTCGTTTGAAGAATACCGCGACAAATGTCTTGACGCGGGTGCCGACTTTTTCTTCGACAAATCGGACGAGCTGCATTGCGTGTTCGAATTGCTCGAAGATCTGGCGGCACCCGATTCCCGGCATTGAATGATGCGGCGGGACACCGTGGCGGTGGCGCGTCGCCGATGCGGAATGGCGCACGGATTTCCCCTCCTCAGATGAGGAGGGGCGCCCGCGACGGCGGGCGGGGTGGTCAGCGGCGTCGGCAAAAACCGACCACCCCTCCCGCTTCGCTCCTTGCGACCGCGAAAGGAGCGAAGCGGGTGTGACCCGGGAGCGGAATGCGGCGCCTCGCAACGCGGGCTTGCACCCCTGCGCGACCCTCTGCGGAGCCCCTCGGCCGACGCTCCGAGGCGCTCCCCTTAAAAACGGGAAGGGAGATGGATTACCTCAGGGCGCGGTCGTGGCGTCGTCGACGCTGGCGGTTTCCTGAAGAAGCCCTCAGCCAAGCTTCACTCGTCCTTGAAGAGAAAGAAGCCATCTTGTGCCTTCCCCGCACGATGCCTGACAATCGACTTCCGCAAACGTAGAAATGGCCAATCATTCATGTTCCGCATCATTTTTTTACTGTTGATCTCGATCTCGGGCATTGATGCCGCGTACGCCGGCGTCGTGGTGGTGCCGGCATCGGCCCCCGTCTTCGCCGGCAAGCCGATGAGTGTTTCCGTACTGGTGACCAATGAAACGGACACCGTCCAGAACTATGCGGTACCGCATCAGATCGATGCCCGGCTGCAATCCGGTCAGCGCGTATTCGACGTGACATTGACCGGCCAGGCCGACACAGCCGATAGTTCTTTCAGCCTGCAGCTGCAGTCATTCAAGAAGCTGACGTTTTCGATGGTGGTGCCGGCCGGCATCAGCGGTCCCGTCACGCTCGAAATCGATACGTTTGTCGCCGGCAAGACGATGTTTGACGTCGCGTCGGCTGCACCGACTGCACCGGTGACCGCACCGGCAGGCGGGGCGGCACCGGCATCCCGGGCGGCAGCTCCGGCAGCGCAGCCGCCAGAGCCGGCCCAGAGCACTGTTGCGCTGGGTGACGATGCCGTGTCTCCAGGCTTGTTCGGATCGGGTCTTTCCGCATACGAACCGATTTATTTCGCTGTCGGGTCACGCGACGGATGGAATGCGAAATTCCAGCTCAGCTTCAAATATCGCCTGTTCAATCCATCGGGCGAATTTACGCAACAATATCCGAAACTGGGCAATCTGTATTTCGGCTATACGCAGACGTCGCTGTGGGATCTTTCGGCACGCTCATCGCCGTTCAAGGATTCCAGTTACCGGCCGAGCCTGTTTTACTACGACAGCGATGTATGGAACACTGCCGACGGCCATACCCGAATCGGCTTTCAGGGCGGTCTGGAACACGAATCGAACGGGCAGGGTGGTGATCAGTCGCGCAGCATCAACATCGCATTCGTGCGGCCGATTTTTACGCTGGGCGATTACGGCGATTATCACTGGACGATCGCGCCCAAGCTCTGGACCTATCTGGAAAAATCCGATAATCCCGATATTGCCGACTACCGCGGCTACGGCGAGCTGCTGATAAAGTACGGGAAAAAGGACAAATGGCAGCTTGCGACCAAGCTGCGCAAGGGCACCAACGCACATGTCGGCAGCGTCGAGGTCGACCTGTCGTATCCGTTGCGCAGCGCCGCGCTCGGCAATCTCAACGGTTACCTGTTGCTGCAATATTTCAATGGCTACGGCGAAACGATTCTCGACTATGATCAGAAATTCGAATCGCAATTCCGCATCGGTCTGATGCTGGTGCGGTAATAAAACGAAAAAGGGAAAGCGATGGGAAGCCCGTTCTATTTCGAGGATTTCAAGGTCGGCGACGAGTTCGTCACGCTGAGCCGCACGGTGACCGAGGCCGACATCGTTGCCTTCGCGGGCCTTTCGGGAGACTACAACCAGTTGCATACCGACGCCGAATTTGCGGCCGGTACGATTTTTGGAGAACGCATCGCGCATGGCCTGCTGGGGCTTGCGATCACCGGCGGGCTCAAGCAGCGGCTCGGCATATTCGACGGCACCGTAATGGCGTTTCTCGGCCTGACGTGGGATTTTGTCGGGCCGATCCGGATCGGCGACACCATTCACGTCAGAATGGTGGTTGCGGAGACGCGCGCCACCCACAAGCCCGACCGCGGCATCCTCGTTCAGGACGTCGAGTTGATCAACCAGGATGGCCGCACGGTGCAGAAGGGCCGGCATACGGTCATGATGCGGCGCCGGCCGCAGCAGTAGAGAAAGAAACGGGCGCCGTACCGGCGCCCGTCCGATGCACTGGTTTCAGCGTTACGCGAAAACGCGTGTCTTGCTGACCATTGCGCGCGCCTTGTCGAGCGCCTTCGATTCTGCTTCCTCGATCGTGGCGCCTTCGCTGCGCGCCAGCGCCGCCCCCGGATCGACGTTGTCGACGGTGACGTGATACTTGTCGCCGAGTTTGTACGACGTCACGCGAATCTTCCATTCGCCGACCTGCTCGATACGTGAATTGTAGTTTTCCGGCTTGATGGCTTGAGTCATGTCAGTTACCTCGCGACAGGTGCGTTGACCAGATTGCCCCATTC
>JBDZVW010000353.1:0-3139 GCA_040255885.1 Betaproteobacteria bacterium | reverse complement strand
ACCGCGATCGCGTATGCGCCGCGCAGCTTGTGCACCGCGCCGCGCGTTGCCTCGAACAGATCACCACCCGGCGCCAACTGAAAATGAATCAGATGCGCAATGACTTCGGTGTCGGTATCGGAAACGAATTCGTAACCTTTTGCCTTCAGTTCGCTGCGGATCGCTTCATAGTTTTCGATGATGCCGTTGTGAACCACCGCAATGCCGCCGCTCACATGCGGGTGCGCGTTTCGCTCGGACGGCACACCGTGCGTCGCCCAACGCGTGTGCGCAATGCCGGTGCTGCCAGTGAGGTGCGCCTGTGACGCGAGGTTGGCCAGTTCGGCGACGCGGCCGGTGCTGCGCAGGCGGCTCAGCGCGTCATCTCCGTTCAATACCGCAATGCCGGCCGAGTCATAGCCGCGGTACTCGAGCCGCCGCAGACCCTCGACCAAGATCGGCACTACGTCGCGCTTTGCAATCCCGCCGACTATCCCGCACATGCCCTATTCACCTCTCGATTGACTCCTCACCCCTCACTCCTTGCGTTCTTTTTTGGGTCGCTTCCATCCCGGAAGCGTGATCTGTTCCTTGCGCGTCAGCGTCAGTTCACCGGCCGGCGCATCCCTGACGATGGTGGCGCCGGCAGCGATGGTGGCGCCGCGGCCAACCCGTACCGGCGCGACGAGCTGTACGTCGGAACCGATGTGCACCTCGTCCTCGATCACGGTGCGATGCTTGTTCGCGCCATCATAATTGCAGGTGATGGTGCCGGCGCCGATGTTGACGTCGCGCCCGACGCTGGAATCGCCCACGTACGACAGATGGTTCGCCTTGGAGCGCGCGGCGATTTCGCTCGCCTTCACTTCGACGAAGTTGCCGATGTGCACTTCCTCGGCGAGGCGCGAGCCGGGGCGGATGCGGGCGTAGGGGCCGATGCGGCAGCCGGCGCCGATTACGGCATCGTCGATCAGTGTAAACGGCTCGATGCGTGCATTGGGTCCGATCTCGACATCTTTCAGGACGCAGTTGGCGCCGATGGCTGCGCCGTCGGCAAGCTGCACATGGCCGGCGAAGATGCAGTTGACGTCAATCGTCACATCCGCACCGCATTTAAGCTCACCACGCACGTCGAACCGCATCGGATCGGCAAGCATCACGCCCTGTCCAAGCAGCCGTGTCGCGTACTGCCATTGATAGATGCGCTCGAGCTGAGCGAGCTGCTGCTTGTTGTTGACGCCCAGGATCTCCCACGCATCATGCGGGGAAGCCGAGGCCACCTTGACCTTGTCGGCCAGCGCCAGACCGATTACATCCGTCAGGTAGTATTCGCGCTGCGCGTTGTTATTGGACAGTCGGCCCAGCCACTTCGCCAGGCGCGCGGTCGGCAACGTCATCATGCCGGTGTTGATTTCATTGATGCGGCGCTGCTTTACAGTCGCATCCTTGTCCTCAACGATGCGCATGATGTTGCCCCTGGCGTCGCGAACGATGCGACCGTACCCCGCCGGGTCGTCGAGCTTGACGGTCAGCACCGTGATGCCGCGACCGGCATCGAGCATCGCCGTCAGCGTATCGGGAGCGATCAGGGGCACGTCACCGTAAAGCACCAGCGTTGTTCCAGCGCCGTCAAGATGCGGCAGCGCCTGCGCCAGTGCATCACCGGTGCCGAGCTGCGGCTCCTGTTTTACCCACACGGCGTCCGGCGCCACGATCGCCTCGCGCACCCGCTCGCCGCCGTGGCCGTAAACGACGATGAGCTTCGCCGGTTGCAGCGCGCGCGCCGCTTCCAGCACATGCACCAGCAGCGGCCGGCCGGCGAGCGGGTGCAGCACTTTCGGCAGGCGCGAGTACATGCGCTTGCCCTGGCCGGCGGCAAGTATGACGATGTTCAAGGATTGGGACATATAACGGGATCGTCGCGTGAAGCCGCTATTCTACCGTCAACTACAACGCGCGGTGATGTAGTCGGCGACGTCCCGCCGTTGTTCGGCATTCAAATGAAGCCCGGCTTTGGTCCGTCGCCATAATACGTCTTCCGCACTGCGCGCCCACTCCTGTTCGATGAACCAGTCGATCTCACGGGCATAAAGCGCGGCGCCGAAATGCTGCCCGAGGTCATTGATGTCCCGGACGTCGGCCAGCAATTTATCGCATAGCGTGCCGTGGCGATGCGCAAGACGGGCCAGCAGCTCGCCCGGCAGCGCGGCATGGCGCGATTTCAGCGTCTCGACATAGTGTCCGATATCCGCGCCGGGAACGTCGCCGCCCGGCAGCGCGCTCCGGCCGGTCCATGGCTTTTTCATTTGCGGAAACCACGGCGCGAGTTTTTGCAGCGCATGCTCGGCGAGCTTGCGATAGGTCGTGATCTTGCCGCCAAACACTGACAGTGCAGGCGCATCGTGCGCGCCGCCATCGACGTGCAGCACGTAATCGCGCGTCACTTTCGACGGGTTGTCGGAACCGTCATCGAACAGCGGCCGCACGCCGCAGTAAGTCCACGCAACGTCGGCCGGCGTGACCGGCTTGCCGAGATAGCGATCGACGGCGCGGCACAGATATTCGATTTCGGCCACGGTTGCGCTGCATGGACGTGGTCCACCCGGACACTCGACGTCAGTGGTGCCGATCAGCGTATAGTCGTTCTCGTAAGGATAGACGAAAATCACGCGCCGATCGTCGTTTTGCAGAATGAACGCGTGGTCGCCGTCGTAGAGCCGCGGCACGACGATGTGACTGCCCTGTACCAGCTTGACATTGAAACGCGTGGCCAGCCCCAGTGTTTCGGTAAGTGTTTTCTTGACCCACGGGCCGGAGGCGTCGACTATCGCGCGGGCCATGACGTCGCTTTCGCTGCCAGTCGTTTCGTCGTGCAGGCGGGCACGCCACTGCCCCTCCAGCCGCTGAGCGGCAACACAGCGGGTACGCGTCAGAATGCGGGCGCCGAGATCGGCCGCGCCGCGCGCGTTCAGCACCACCAGTCGTGCATCGTCGACCAGACAGTCGGAATAGACGAAGCCTTTTCTGAACTCGGGCTTGAGGCCGCCGCCGTAGGCACTATGCTGCAGATCGACGCCGTGCGAGCCGGGCAGCCTCCGGCGCCGCCCGAGGTGATCGTATAACCACAACCCGGCACGGATCATGCAGGCCGGACGCAGTT
>JBDZVW010000045.1:0-12310 GCA_040255885.1 Betaproteobacteria bacterium | reverse complement strand
CTGGAGATGGAGACAATGGGGAGGGTGCGCAATGATTCTGACTGACAACGAAACCAAAATTGATCTACTGAACAATGAGGCCATTGCTATCACAATCATCAGGTTGCTTCGCGAGCAGCCCGACCGTCCGGTGACGATTGGCGTGCACGGTGACTGGGGCGCGGGCAAGTCCAGCGTGCTCGAAATGATCGAAACTGGCTTCGCAGGCCAGGACGATGTCCTGTGCCTGAAGTTCAATGGATGGCGATTCCAAGGCTTCGAGGACGCGAAGATCGCGTTGATCGAGGGCATCGTCACGGGCTTGGTCGAGAAACGTCCTGCGTTAAAGAAGGCTGCGGTAGCCGTCAAGAACGTCTTCCGGAGTATCGACTGGCTGAAGGTCGCCAAGCGTGCCGGTGGTTTGGCGCTGACCACATTCACGGGTATTCCGACCCCCGGGCAAATCGGAGCCATCGTCGGTTCACTCGAAGCGCTGGTGGCAGACCCTGCCAAGCTCGTGACGAAGGAGAATATTTCGACGGCTATCGACGAGGCGAAGGCCGTGCTCAAGCCGGGCGAGTCCAAGAATGTGCCGGAGGAAGTGGAAGCCTTCCGCAAGGCGTTCGACCAGCTCCTGAAAGATGCGGGCATCAAGCAGCTCGTCGTCCTGATCGACGATCTCGACCGCTGCCTGCCAGACACAGCCATTGAAACGCTCGAAGCGATCCGGCTGTTCGTGTTCACCGCGCAGACGGCGTTCGTTGTTGCGGCAGACGAGGCGATGATCGAATACGCGGTGCGCAAGCATTTTCCGGATTTGCCTGACAGCACCGGGCCGCGAGACTACGCTCGCAACTACCTCGAAAAGCTCATCCAGGTTCCGTTCCGCATCCCGGCCTTGGGGGAGACCGAGACACGGATCTATGTGACCTTGTTGCTGACCGGCGCCGAGGTCGGCGAGAACGACCAGGACTATGGGAATCTGATCGCCGTAGCGCGGGAGAAGCTGAAACGGCCTTGGACCAGCGGCGGTCTCGACGCCGCGACAGTCAGGGCAGGGCTCGGCCGACAAGCCGAGAAGGCGAACAATGCGCTTGCACTCAGCGACCAGATCGGGCCCATCCTGGCGAGCGGCACCAAGGGCAACCCGCGCCAGATCAAGCGCTTCCTCAACACGCTGTTGTTGCGCGAGCGCACGGCGACGGCGCGCGGCTTTGGCGACGACATCAAATTACCAGTGCTCGCGAAGCTAATGCTCGCGGAACGCTTCATCCCAAGGTTGTTCGAGCAGATCGCGTTCGTTGCGGCGGTCCATCCGCAAGGGCACTGCGAGGACCTCGAAGCGCTGGAGCGGAGTCTTGCAGTGGCTGACGACAAAGATCGTAAGCCGAAGGGGCAGAAAGCCACTGAATCCACTCCTGCACCCGACAGCACTTTGTTGACCGAGTGGAAATCTTCGGAATTGGTTCGCGACTGGGCTCGCCTCGCGCCGAAGCTGTCCGGACTCGATCTGCGTCCCTACCTGTTCGTAACAAAAGACAAGAAAGACTATTTCGGACCTGTGTCGGTGTTGGGCCACTTGGCCGGTGTGGTCGAGAAGCTGTTCGGCGGAAGGATGACTGTCCAAGGCTACGAAGCCGAGTTGAAGCAACTCGTGCTGCCCGAAGCCGAGAAAGTGTTCGAGGCCGTGCGCAGCAAGATCATGGGCACGGGTGCCTTTGACACCAAACCGGCGGGCGTCGATGGTCTCGCCGTCCTTGTGAAGGCGCAGCCCGGCCTTCAGAGTCGGTTGATGGACTTTCTGGAGGCACTGCCGAGTGGCAAGTGCGGACCTTGGGCGGTCAGCGGCTGGCAAGGTGTCATTAAAGACACCGAGTGTGCTGATCGCCTGACGAAGCTGCTTGGAAACTGGAGCAAAGTCACCGACAACGCGGGCCTCAAGGCCGGCGCCGAAGCGGCGCTCAAGGATCTGAAGGGAGGGCGTTGATGGGAACCTCGACAGCTTACGGTGGACCGGGCGGCGGGACACCACTTATTCCGTCATGGTTGGGCGACACCGAAGGCGGTGATCCCCCCGCTTCGCCTCCTGGCGATGGTGCGGGGTCGGAGGGCAAGCCGCCTGCAGACGGCTCTACGCCGCCGGTGCCGCCGAATCGGCCGCCCATTCCCCAGATGGCAGACCCACAACGATTCTCCGGCGCTCGTAACAGCTTCACGCGATTCGCTGGTTCCGGTGGTGGCGATCGAGCCAACTTGGGTCGCGCTGTTTCGAGATACGTTTCAACGTCCACCGGGGGTGCGCGTCGCGCCGCCCAACGCATGGGTGCTTCTCGAGGGGCTGGCGCGCGGCTCCTCGGGTTTCTAGCCGACGCACAAACGCGGGGTGTGCGCGAAGCGCTACGTGCCCTGAACCTGGAATCGCTGGCGGGTCGCCCGATCACTGAAATTTTCGTGGGCTTGGCCGATTACATTTGCCCCGGTGCCGGCACAGTGGATGAAGGCATCGCCCGCGAGGCGTACATCGAAACCATTGTTGAGCTGGCGGGCGAAGGTCTCACTGACTTGGCCACGTTTACTCAGGATCAAATGCAGACGGTTTTCGAGTTGTACGCCACTCATGCAATCGAGGCGCGTATCTGCAATGACATCGGCACCAAGGCTGTGACCATGCCGGCAGATGCGCAGGCGGCGCGCCGTGTCGAGCAGCAGTTGCGTGACTTCATCCGAGGCGGAGTAAGCGACGCGCTCACTCGTGCGAGAGCGGAGACACCCAATCTCACGCCCGAGCGGATTCACGGTTTCGTGGACGCTGTATACGAGTCCGCATTTGCGATCTTGCAGGCCCTGGGCGAGGCGGAGGCCAACCAATGAGACGACAACTCTTGGCAGGCCGTTTCGGCCCCGACGACCACTTCGATGTGAAGGCGGGCGCGGATGAACAGAGAACCTATCTGCAACTCGTCGCCGGTGAGAAGTCCTTGGATCATGGCATCGGCGGTGCACTCACCAGTCTGAAGAAGATCGGCGTATTTCCTTCGGAAATCGGCATCGATCTGCTGGTGCTGGCCGCCCATGTCCATGCGGCCGACACGCGCATCTCCCGTGCCGAGCAGTCGCAGGATTCATGGACGCGCGAACTACGGCTGGTCGTTCCGGTCAGCGACCCAGTTCGCTGGGGTGCGGCAGTGTCGACGTTGAAAAAAATGCTGGATTTCTTGACGGGCGACCGTTGGACGATCGGATTTAGGGTACGTCCGGCTCGATTTACCACGATCGCCGAGGTGGCACCTCCAAGCCTGATTGATTCGCCCTTTGATTCCCTCAGTTTGTTCTCGGGAGGATTGGATAGCCTGATTGGTGTCATCGACCTGTTAGAGGAGGGGGCAACGCCGCTGTTGGTGAGTCATTTCGGTGAAGGTGCCACCAGCGACGCTCAGAACAAGTTATTCACGAGTTTGAGAGAGAACTACACCAAGTCACCCTTCGAGCGGCTGCGTGTCGGAATGACTTTCAAAGGCGGCTTGGTGGAAGGCGTGGGTTCGGAGAACAGCACGCGCGGGAGGTCGTTCCTGTTTTTTGCGCTTGGTGTATTCGCGGGCACTGGGATGCGGCGTTCTTTCGTCTTGCGTGTACCAGAGAATGGTCTAATCGCTGTGAATGTGCCTTTGGACCCTCTGCGGCTTGGCTCCAATAGCACTCGCACGACACATCCGTACTACATAGCGAGGTGGAACGACCTGCTCGATGTGCTTGGCGTGGATGGGGAAGTTCGGAATCCCTACTGGAACAAGACCAAGGGCGAGATGGCCAAGGGCTGTCACAATCCAGTGCTCTTGAAGAAATTGGCAATAGATTCGTTGTCGTGTTCGTCCCCCGCCAAAGCCCGATGGCTAGGACATGGCATTGAGCACTGTGGCTATTGCCTGCCATGTCTGATCCGGCGCGCGGCGCTGACGGCGGCATGGGGTACAGGCAATGACCCGACGACGTACACCGTGCCCGACCTCCATGCGCAACCCTTGGATACGCGCGAAGCGACCGGCGTGCAGGTCAGGTCGTTTCAGTATGCGATCGAGCGCCTGAAAGGTAAGCCACAGCTCGCGAATCTCTTCATCCACAAGCCCGGCTCGCTTGTGGATGAAGCTGCTCATCTGGATGAACTTGCCGATATCTATCGGCGCGGGCTTGGCGAAGTCGCACGGTTCATAAATGGCGTTAAGACGAACCCAGGCTAACAAGGGTGCGGGCATGATTGCGACAGCCGGCCTAGTGGACTTCCACTGCCATCTTGATCTTTACCCGGATCATGTCGCGGCCGTTAAGGGTGCGGAGGCGGCCGGAGTGTTCACATTGGCGGTGACGACGACACCTCGCGCTTGGCCTCGCAATAACGAACTTGCAAAGCGCACGAAGCATGTTCGTGCAGCACTTGGGCTTCATCCGCAGTTGATTGCGGAGCGTGGAAACGAGATCGAGCTGTGGGAGCGGTATCTATCCGAGACCCGCTATATCGGTGAGGTCGGGTTGGACGCAGGTCCACGGTTCTTCAAATCACTCGATGCACAGAAACGCGTGTTCCAGCACGTCTTGCAGCGTTGCGCGCAGGCCGGAGACAAGATCATTACGGTCCATAGCATTAGATCGGCAAAGGCGGTACTCGATCTGGTCGAGATGAACCTACCACCCGAGCGGGGAACGGTTGTTCTGCACTGGTTTACTGGGACAAAGAGCGACGCGAAACGAGCACTTGAGCTAGGTTGTTACTTCTCGATCAATAGTGCAATGCTGAGCAATGAGCGCCATGTGCCAATGGTTCGAGAGATCCCATTGGATAGGTTGCTTACGGAAACGGACGGGCCGTTCACACGAACCGACGGCAGACAGTCGGAGCCGCCCGACGTTGCATTGACTGTAGAGGGACTCGCTTCGTTGCATCAGATATCCGCTAACGAGATCGCGGCTACTGTCCGCGACAATCTGCGTACCTTATTGTGTGGGAGGATGTGACAACAAATGCCTTCAGGCGAACCTGGCTGGGGTTGGCAGTTCAGTTCAAAGGGGAACTTGACCGACAAGGTGACTTCGGGCGGCATGTAGTACGATTTTTTGTCCGCGCGCTACGGTTTTTGACCTGCGTCTAAATTTAAACTTTAATACCTGAAGCAACGTAGTTGATTCTGCGTTATATCTGTTATAAAAATTAACTTGGAATAGTTGGCAGGGTTAGGTTGGAAAGTTGGCAACATTAAATTGTTCCTACAACACCGGTCAGGCGCCGGAAGAATTTAGCCCTCTAATTTAACATAATATACATTATACGAAGTAACGAAGGCACGGTAGGATGGCTTCCAGCCGGTCTCTTTGTCCGGCCGCCCCGTTCCTCTTCGTCGACGGCACCGGTTTCGAGGATTCCGGATCCTTGCTACTCGGCGTCACCGTCCACCAGTGCCACGTACCCAATGCGGCATTCAAACTGATGCGGCGGCTGCGCGGCATGGAGTTGATGAACCAGCAATCGACGACGCGGAAAATTTCGTACGCCGCTGTCGCGAAGATCGATATTCCGGAATGAATCACCACCTTGGTGCCGTGGTTGCGTGCGCCATGACGAAAGAATAGCATCGACGTTTTCCCTCATGGCAACGATTCACTGGTGACAAGTTATGCTCGCGTATGTGTTCTGGCACGCCGCGCCTGAAAAGGTCGATGCGGCGGAGTATGAAAAAGTTCTTTCGGATTTCGCACGAAATCTGGCGACGATCGATTGCCCGGGGTTTCTGGGCAATGCCAGCTATGCGATTAGTACGACGCCGTGGCTGCACGAGAATGGCTACGAAGATTGGAATTGGGTGGTCGATTCGGCAACGCTTGACCGCCTCAACGAGATGGCGGTTTCCGGTGCCATGGAAAAGCCCCATCATGCGATCGCGCAAATGACGAAACACGGCGGATTTGGCGGCCTGTTCCGACTGGTGGCGGGAGAACATGTCGCGTTCGGCGACTCCAGGGTATTCTGGCTGTCGCGCCCGCGCGGTATTCAGTGGCGCGATTCGATGCCGGGTATCGCCGGCCCGGCCTCGTCGCATGTGGCGGTCTGGAGGCGGCAAATGGTGCTGGGTCCGTCGCCTGAATTCGCGGTGATCGGGCCGCCGGATTTTACGCTGGACGTTCCTTCCGGCTGGCAAGCGCTGGAAGTTCAGCGTCGTCGCATTGCATAAGGATGACTGTCACCGTTGCCGGCTCACGCACCATCATTGAACCTAATTCACGGAAAAAAAATGGAACGTTCGCTTTTGATAGAAATGGGCATGGGCGCCGATCTGCATGGGCAGGATATCACCAAGGCCTGCATACGCGCCGTTGACAATGTTCTTCACCGTAATTCGCTGCCCGGCATGCCCGAGCTGGTGAACGGAGACATGAGCCGCATGCGCGTGAAAGTGACGCTGGCAGTGCCGGCCGATGCCGACAAGGTGGACAAGGAAGCGGTGAAAGCGCGGTTTCCGTACGGCCGCATTTCGTGCGACGTCGTTTCCGGCGGATTGGCGGCACCGACCGGCCATTCCAGCGCAGAGCGCGGTGATACGCGCGACGCGATGTACATTGTCATCGCTGTGATCAATGTCGGTTACAGCGACGCGTAGCATAACTTCCCACCGAAGGTTACCCGGAATCCGCCGCTATTGAGTGGCTCCGGCTTTCATCAGCATCGTCGCAATTTCCCGGTGGCCACGGTCGACCGCCATGTCGAGCGCAGTCGTTCCGTCCTTCTCCTTCAAATTCGGATCAGCGCCCTTTCCGAGCAGCAGCAACGCCATCGCCACGTGCCCTTCGCGCGACGCCGCCATCAGCGCGGTGATGCCGTTCGGTCCGCGGGCGTCTATTTTCGCCCCGAAATTCAGGAGCATTTTTGCAATATCGAGGTTGCCGCCTACGGCGGCGTAGATCAATGCGTTCCATCCGGGCCGATTGACGCGCGCGCCGTGTGCCATCAGATCGCTCACCACTTCGGCGTGGCCATGGAGCGCGGCCAGCATCAGCGCGGTTTCTCCGTAGCGGTTTTCCATGGTGGCGTTCGCGTAATTTTCGAGCAGTGTCTCGACAATAGCCGCCTCTCCTTTTTGCGCGGCCAGCATCAGCAGCGTATTGCCTTCGCGATCCGACGTGTTGGGGTCAACGCCGCGGGCAAGCAGCGCTTTGACTTCACCGGGTTCGTTATGCCTGATCGCATCCAGCATGTCGTCGTAGACGCCGGCCCAGGCGAAAACGGCCGACAGCGTCAGCCACGCGGCAATAACAATATCAATTCCGGATATTATGCAAGTTCTGTTATACATTGAATAAGATGAAGAAATTTTTAGAAGTTATCTCCCCTACCCGCTCTGCCGACAATCCCGTGATGCGCGCAATTTCGTCCGCCACGTAGCGCACGAACGCGGGTTCATTGATCTTTCCCCGATACGGGACCGGAGCCAGATACGGCGAGTCGGTTTCTATCAGCATCCGCTCCATCGGAATTTTTCGCGCCGTTTCACGCAGTTCCGAAGCGTTCTTGAACGTGACAATACCGGAAAACGAGATCATGAACCCCATGTCAATCGCTTTCGACGCAACGTCGTATGTTTCAGTAAAACAGTGCATTACTCCGCCTATCTCACTCGCCTTCTCGGATTGCATAATGGCCAGCGTGTCGGCCGCAGCGCTGCGGGTATGAATGATCAGCGGCTTGCCGCTTTCGCGCGCAGCCCGGATATGCGTTCTGAATCGTTCGCGTTGCCATTCCGGATCGCCTTCGACACGATAATAATCAAGCCCTGTTTCGCCGATCGCGACAACCTCCTTTGCTTCCGCCAGCTTCACCAGCTGCGGCAGGTCAATTTCTCCCTGTTCTGGTTCGTCCGGATGCACGCCGACCGACGCATAGAGGTTCGGGTGCGTGCGCGCCAGATCCAGCACTTCCTCATGGCTACGGCGATTGACCGACACGCACAGCGCGTGAGTCACGTCATTGTCAGCCATGCGTGAAAGCACGCCGGCAATATTCTCCTTCAGTTCGGGGAAATTGATGTGACAATGTGAATCAATAAACATACATATACTATTGTATTGTTGAAATTTATATTTGTTCTATGCAGTTAGATCAGTGTACCCGTACAACATCGATTCCATGAAAAGACGCGCATTCAACGGATGATTGACCAAACGTTGCAGCTGCAGTAGCCGACGATGCCAGCGTATCACTTTCCGGGCGTCAAAAGCGGCTGCCGCAGAAATTATCTCTTCCATATAATCAATTGTATACTTTATATTATTTATGAATATTCTCGATACAATGTCATATGACCACTGCTGCAACCACAGCAGCACCCATTCCGGCGGATAATCCGCTGCTTGTTCGGCTGCCGCGATCGGGTCAAATCGGCGCGAACCGAGTTGGTCCAGCAGCGCTTTGCGCCCGTTCCAATAGCGCCCATCGTCGAGCCGGGCCGCGAGCAAAGGTGCCCCGCCGGCCTGCGCCAGCGCCAGTTCCGGATTGCTGACCGGCTGGTTTTTGAGCCAGGCAATGGCTTCCGCCATCGAGGGTCCGGGCAGCACCACTTTCATGCAGCGGCTGACCACCGTCGGCAACAGACGATGCGGACGATGTGCGACCAGAATGAAAGTGGTACCGGCAGCCGGCTCTTCGAGATTCTTCAGAAGCGCATTGGCTGCAGCGGCATTCATCGATTCCGCGGGCTGCAGCAGCACCACCCGCCCGCGACCGCGATGCGAGGCAATGTTCAGAAAATCGTTGAGCGCGCGAACTTGATGCACACTGATCGATTGGGCGGGTTTCTTTTTGGCCGTCGGCGACGTCTCGGCGTCCTCGCCAGCCTCGTCCTGGCCCGCCGGCTGCACCAAGCGGAAATCGGGGTGGAAACTGCCTGCGTCGAGCCAGCGGCAGCTGTCGCAAACACCGCAAGGCGCCCCGGTTGGCAATGGCGCTTCGCACAGCAGTGCCTGCGCCAGCGCCCGTCCAAACGCCGATTTTCCGATTCCTTCGCGACCGCACAGCAACACGGCATGGGATAGCCGCTCGCGGTTGCCGAGCAATTCGCGCCACGCGTCCTGCTGCCAGTCAAACACGATCATGAATGAAGAACGGTTCCAGACACCGCGTCAGTTTCTGCCGGATTTCCGCAATCGGCCGCGCGCCGTCAATGATATGAATCCGCCGTGGATCATGCGCCGCGCGTTCCAGATACGCGCGCCGCACGCGCTCGAAAAAAGCCTGCTTTTCCTGTTCAAAACGGTCCGCCGCTCCGGCTTTTTGTGAGCGTTCCCGCCCCACTTCCGGTGCAACGTCGAACAAGAAGGTCTGGTCGGGCTGCAGCTCGCCCTGGACCCAGCCCTCCAGCAACGCCAGCTTGTCATGGTCGACACCGCTGCCGCCGCCCTGGTAGGCGAAACTGGCGTCGGTGAAACGGTCGCATACCACCCACGCACCAGCATGCAGCGCCGGAACGATCACCTTGTCGATGTGCTCACGGCGCGCTGCGAACATCAGCAGCGTCTCGGTTTCCGGGTGCAGTTCATGTCCCCCCCCCAGTACGATGGAACGCAGTTGTTCGCCGACCGGCGTGCCGCCCGGCTCACGCGTGGCCGTAACCCGGATCCCGCGGCTGCGCAGAAATTCCGTGAGCCACGCCAGTTGCGTGGTCTTGCCGGCGCCGTCAATGCCTTCGAGCGTGATGAATTTTCCGGGCATGGTCGAATCGCACTCAATGATGAGGATGGGACGGCTTCTGATATTTTTCGACGGCACGGTTATGATCGTTCAGCGTCGATGAAAAATGCGACGAGCCATCTCCGGTGGCGACGAAATACAATGCATCGGTATGGGCCGGATGGAGCGCAGCATCAATCGATTCCATTCCCGGAATCGCGATCGGCGTCGGCGGCAGACCTGCGTGCATATAAGTATTGTAGGGCGTATCGGTCGTCAGGTCCCGCCTGCGCAAATTGCCGTCGAACTTGTCGCCCATGCCGAAGATCACGGCGGGATCGGTCTGCAACTTCATGCCGCGCCGCAGACGGTTCACGAACACCGCCGCAATTTCGGCCCTGTCCTGCGGGCGGCCGGTTTCCTTTTCGACAAGGGACGCCAGTATCAGCGCCTGGTACGGCTTCGTGAGCGGCAGGTCCGGCGCCCGGCTTTTCCACGCCTGCGTGAGCCGGCTTTGCATCAGGTGATAGGCCCGCTTCAGAATCAGCAGGTCGCTGGTGTTCGCGCTGAAAAAATAGGTGTCCGGAAAAAACAGCCCTTCCGGTGATGAATACGGGATGTCGAGCTTCGCCAGTATCTCGGCATCGGTCAGGGTTGCCGTATCGTGCCGCAGTTCGGGATCGGCATCGAGCTGTTGCCGGATCTGCCGGAACGTCCAGCCGTCGATGAACGCGATGCTGTCCTCGCTGTAGCCGCCTTCGGTGATATTGAGCAGCAGGCGGTAGAGACTGACCGGTTTGTCGATCTCGTAATTGCCGGCCTTGACGCTGCCCGCCTTGTGCAGCACGCGGCCGAGCGCAATGAAGGTCCAGGGTTCATGCAGCACGCCGACGCGGGTGAGCTGCTGCGCGACGCCATGCAACGTAGTGCCGCGGCCGATGCTGAACTCGTACGGCGTCTGCGGAAAATGAAGCGGCATGCGGATGTAGGCATAGAGGGCACCCGCCGCAACGGCAGCGACGATCGCCAGTCCGCCGACAACCATCGCCGCCCGCTTCAGCAGCTTGCGCATCACGCCTGGTTGCGGCGGCGTGCCGTGCCGAGGTGACCGGGTAATCATTTCAGGATGGCCTTCTCACGGCTGCTGATACGGCGTGCGGCCAGCATGAACCGAAAGGATGATCTTACCCTGCCCGGCACTTCAGAAAAACCGTGTGCCGGAACGGTCAGATGCGGCGAAACACCAAGCTGCCGTTGGTGCCGCCGAAACCGAACGAATTGGACACCGCAACGTCGATTTTCATGTTGCGCGCGGTATTCGGCACGTAATCGAGATCGCACTCGGGATCAGCGTTGTCCAGGTTGATCGTCGGCGGCGCGACCTGATGCTCGATGCCCAGCACGGTAAATGCAGCTTCGACGCCACCGGCGGCACCCAGCAGATGGCCCGTCATCGACTTGGTCGAGCTGACCGCAAGCTTTTTCGCATGTTCACCGAAGGCCCGCTTCACCGCCACCGTTTCGGCGACGTCGCCGAGTGGCGTCGACGTGCCGTGGGCGTTGATGTAATCGACCTCGTCCGGATTGACCTGCGCATTGCGCAACGCGTTGACCATGCAGCGCAACGCGCCGTCGCCGTCTCCACACGGCGCCGTAATGTGATGGGCGTCGGCGCTCATGCCGTAGCCGAGGAGCTCGGCGTAGATGTGCGCGCCGCGCTTGCGGGCATGCTCGTACTCTTCGAGCACCAGAACGCCGGCGCCCTCGCCGAGCACGAATCCGTCGCGATCGCGGTCCCACGGCCGGCTGGCGGCCGGCGGATCGTCATTGCGCAACGACAGCGCGCGCGCCGCGCAAAATCCGCCCAACCCCAGCGGCGACAGCGTCGCTTCAGAGCCGCCCGCGATCATCACGTCGGCGTCGCCGTATTCGATGATGCGGCCGGATTCCCCGATGCAATGGGTGCCGGTGGTGCAGGCAGTGACGATCGCCAGATTCGGACCCTTGAATCCGTAGAGAATCGACAGATTGCCGGAGATCATGTTGATGATGCTGCCCGGCACGAAGAACGGTGAAATGCGGCGCGGACCGGATTCAAGCAGTTCGTTGTGCGTCGCCTCGATCAGCGGCAGACCGCCGATGCCGGAGCCGATGTTGATGCCGATACGTTCCGCATCGTCCGGATTGGCGTCCAGGCCGGCCGACTTGATCGCCTCGATACCGGCCGCCAGCCCGTAGTGAATGAACGTATCGACGCGTCGCGCTTCTTTCGCCGACAGATACTGCGTGACATCGAAGCCGGTGACTTCACCCGCAATCTGCGAGCTGAAGGCCGTCACGTCAAAACGCGTGATGCGGCCGATCCCCGATTTTCCGGCAACGATGTTTGACCAGGCCTGGTCCATGCCGATGCCAACCGGCGCCACCATTCCCAGGCCGGTGACGACTACTCTGCGTCGAGCCAAATCAACTCCGCTTCAAATGTTTATTTGGCGTGCGCCTGGACGTAGTCGACGGCCTGCTGCACGGTGGTGATCTTCTCCGCTTCTTCGTCGGGGATTTCGCATCCAAATTCTTCTTCCAGCGCCATCACCAGTTCCACGGTGTCCAACGAGTCCGCACCGA
>JBDZVW010000352.1:0-3164 GCA_040255885.1 Betaproteobacteria bacterium | reverse complement strand
CTCACCGAAGTTTCACTCAAGGTGCTGCCGCGGCCTGTTGCCGAAACCACGCTGCAGCTCGAAGCAACGCCCGCCGACGCGACCCGGATGATGAACGAATGGGCGGGACGTCCGCTGCCGATCACCGCCACCTGCTACTTCGATGGTACGCTGACGGTGCGGCTTGCCGGGGCACGGGCGGCAGTCGACAAGGCACTCCACGATCTGGGCGGCGAAACGGTCGCCGACGGCGCGTCGTTCTGGAGCGATCTGCGCGAACAGCGGCTGCCGTTTTTCGCGGGCGACACGCCGTTGTGGCGATTGTCCGTCAAGTCCACCACGGCACCGCTCGATCTGCCGGGCACGCAGCTCATCGAATGGGGCGGCGCGCTGCGCTGGCTGAAAAGCGACGCGCCGGCGGACGCGATCCGCAAAGCCGCGGCGGACAGCGGCGGCCACGCGACGTTGTTCCGCGCGACGGACAAAACGGCCGGCGTGTTTCATCCGCTCGCACCGGCGATCCTGAATCTTCACCGCCGGCTCAAGCAGGCGCTGGATCCTGAAGGTATTCTGAATCCCGGCAGAATGTACCCTGACATGTCGTTATCCGAAAGAACAATCAAAACTGCAAATGAATACTAAAAAAGGCGATAACCGCAGAGGCGCAGGGACGCAGAGAAAAGCCGCGGAGAGTTTCAATTCATATTTTCTCGCTGCGTATCCTCTGCGCCCCCGCGCCTCTGCGGTTCCGGTTTTTCTTACGGGCGTTACGCAACGTCCTGCTGCGCCGGTATAAAAAATCATGCAAACCAATCTCGCCGATTTCATCAAGGGCACACCGGAAGGCCGCGAAGCGGATGCGATCCTGCGCAAGTGCGTGCACTGCGGTTTCTGCACCGCCACCTGTCCGACCTACCAGTTGCTGGGCGACGAGCTCGACGGACCGCGCGGACGCATCTACCTGATCAAGCAGGTGCTCGAAGGCACACCTGCCACCGCGAAGACACAGCTTCACCTCGACCGCTGCCTGACCTGTCGCGCCTGCGAGACCACCTGCCCGTCCGGCGTGCGCTACGGCCGGCTGGTCGATATCGGGCGCAACGTGGTGGAACGCCAGGTCGGACGACCGGCGGCTGATGCGCTGAAGCGCCAGGCACTGCGCGCCACTGTTCCGCATGCGACCCTGTTCGGCACGCTGCACAAGGTCGGACAACTGGCGCGACCGCTGCTGCCGGACAATCTCCGGCGCAAGCTCGGCGACGTCGCGCCGGCAAGTCCATGGCCGCCTGAACGCCACCCACGCCGGATGCTGGTGCTCGACGGCTGCGTGCAGCCGTCATTCTCCCCCAACACCAACGCCGCGGCGGCGCGCGTGCTGGACCGCATCGGCATCTCGCTGGTGCGCGCGCCGAACGCCGGCTGCTGCGGCGCGGTGTCGTATCACCTGACGGCGCAGTCAGAAGGACTCGACTACATGCGCCGCAACATCGACGCCTGGTGGCCATACATCGAGCAGGGCGTCGAGGCGATCGTGATGACGGCCAGCGGCTGCGGCGTGACGGTGAAGGAATACGGCGAGCTGCTGGCGCACGATCCGGCCTATGCCGACAAGGCGGCGCGCGTGTCGGAACTGACGCGCGACATATCGGAAGTAATAGCTGACGAAAAAGAAAAGCTGCCGCGTCGTTCCGAGCTTCGGGATCCGTTCCGCAAGGTGGCGTTTCATCCGCCCTGCACATTGCGGCATGGCCTCAAGCTGCCGGGAAAGGTCGAAGCGCTGCTCACCGATCTTGGTTTCGAACTGACACCAGTTCCGGACGCGCATCTATGCTGTGGCTCGGCCGGCACCTATTCGCTGCTGCAACCGGAACTGTCGCAGCGCCTGCTCGCGAACAAGATCACCGCACTCACGTCCGGCTCGCCGCAGTCCATCCTCACCGCAAACATCGGCTGTCAGACTCACCTGCAAGGCGCGACCGGATTGCCGGTGCGGCACTGGATCGAGGCAGTCGATCAGTTGACAACCTCCTGACCATCTCAGGTGCAGCGTTTCGTTGTCCGGCTGATGCAGGTTACAGGATCGCGGGCAACCCTCGAAGGTCGTTCCATTCGAAATCGGCGCGCACACCGGGATCGATCAGAAAATCCCAGTGCCGATTGGACCACGCGCAACACAGTCCCGCATGTCTGGCGCCGATCACGTCGGTGGCGCCGCCGGCAACGTGCAGGATTTCATCGGCATTCAAATTGAGGGCTTTCAGCGGCAGCCCGTAGACGGCCGGATGCGGCTTGTAGCGACTCACCTGCTCGCACGCGAATACATGATCAAACAGCGTCGAAAACTGCGCCCGCAGCGCGTTCAGCATGGCGACATCGCCGTTGGAAAGCATGGCAATCGGATAACCCAGCGCTTTCACCGATCGCAGCACTTCGTCCGCTTCGGGCCACGGCCGCAGTTCATCCCACGCTCGCGTCAGATGTATCTTCGTGGCGGCCGATGCGGCGCAGTCTGCACGCTTCAGCGTGTAGTCAAGCGCGCATTCTGTCGCGACACGGAATGGTACATGCGGGCCGCCCAGTGAATTGCTGATCAACGTGTATTCGAGCTGCTTCGATCGCCACATGCGGACGAATCCAACAGCGTCTGCAATCGACTCCAACCCATCCCGTACTGCCGGAACCAGACTGCCCTCGATGTCGAACAACGCGCTGTAGACGTCAAACGTGATCAGCCGGTAGCGCCGGCCATGAGCGGCATCGCCCATACCGTCACACCTTGTAATCGAAACGCGGCGGACGTTTTTCCTTGAGCGATGCCAGCCCTTCCTGAACTTCGGGACCGTTGAACGACAGCAGTTCGAGCGCCGTCGAATTGTCGAATATCGGGCCGGCCAGCCGCAGCCAGTTGTTCAGCGCGTACTTGCTCCAGCGGATCGGGCGCTGCGCGCCAGTCGCCAGACGCGACGCGACTTCGAGTGCCTTGTCCTGCAGCTTGTCGTCATCGACGCAGAGGGACACCAGGCCGATGCGCTCGGCTTCCTCGCCGCTCACCGGTTCGCACAACAGCACGTAGTACTTCGCCTTCGCCATGCCGCACAGCAGCGGCCAGATCATCGCCGCATGATCCCCCGCCGCGAGTCCGAGCCGCGTATGGCCGTCAATGATGCGCGCCGATCGCGCGGCAA
>JBDZVW010000351.1:0-3167 GCA_040255885.1 Betaproteobacteria bacterium | reverse complement strand
GCAGCCGACCGTGATCGGGTGATGTTCACGGCGCAGCAGGCGTACGCCGACGTGCCCGTCGAAGACAACTTCGTGCACCCGGAAATCAGCGATATCGACCGGGCGCGCGCCGGCGCTGAAGTGCGCGAGCTGTTCGCGGACAACGGCTTGACACCGGAGGAGGCGCGCCAAGTGCTCGACATCGGTAAGAGCGTCCCGACGCGGCCCGACGACGCTACGTTGAAGGGCTGGGCGGAACAGTCGTATGCGCAGCTTCACGAGCAGTATGGCGACGAAACTGCCGCTGTGCTCGACCTCACCCGCAAATTCATTGCGCGGGATCCGCGCACGGTGGCGATCCTGGAACAAAGCGGATTGGGCAGCCATCCGGATGTGGTGCGGCTGGCGGTCGAGGCCGCACGGCGTGCCCGGGCCCGCGGACAGATTTAGGAGATCGCATGTATATCGATTCGCGTCTTGAATTTTCCGACGCCCAGGCGCTCACCGCCACGGCCGCATCGAGCAGCGTTGTCGACCTGGGCGCAGACCGCAAATTGGCGTCAGGCCAGACGCTCTTTCGAAGCCAACGGCCAGGAGTGAGGCACGGCGATGTGTGATCCCCTATCCTTGGCTACCGCCGGCACGATCGGCAAGGTGGCCACCGGCCTGCAGATTGCCGGCGCAGTGTCCGGCGCGTATGGCGCATACCAGACGTCCACGGCTGACAAGGCGGCCTACAACTACCAGGCGCAGGTGCAGCGCAATAACGCGCAGATTGCGAATTGGCAAGCCAAGTCCGCGATCGAGCAAGGACAGGTCGAGGAAGCCAACCAGCGATTGAAGACTGCGCAGATCAAAGGCGCGCAACGCGCGCGCATGGCTGCGAACGGCGTCGACATCAGGCAGGGTTCTGCGCTCAACACGTTGCTCGACACTGAATACATGGGCGACGTCGATGCCGCTACGATCCATGACAACGCGGCGAATGAGGCTTGGGCGTTGCGCAACCAGGCTACCAACTATTCCGCCAACGCCGGTCTGCTCCAGGCGCGCGCCAGCATGGAAAGCCCGCTGGGCAGCGGGGCGTCGACGCTGCTTACTGGCGCCGGGGCTGTAGCGTCGAGCTGGTATAAGCGTAGGACGGCCACGGTACCGGGTGATAGCGCGGGAAACAAACAACTCACTTTCTATGCACCAAACGACATCTAAGAGTTCAGGCGGCGCGATGCCCATTTTCCCGCCGCGGCCAACGCTTACAGATGATGAGCTGTTGGCACGGTTTAAAAAGCAATGGCCGAGGATCTGGCGCCGCAGTGAGCGGAAGGGCACAGCCGCTGCAGATCGACGCGTGCTGTTGCTGATGGCGCGTGAGGATTATCAGCGCGGGATTCTCGGCTGAATGTGGCGCGCTGGCGAGAATCACCCGCGGGCAAAGCTGACGGACCACGAAGTTGAGATGATCAGGCAACTGCATGAGCAAGGTGTGAGTTACCGGAAACTTGCGAAAAAATTTGATGTGGGCAAGTCGACGGTCAGCAGTATCTGCCGCTACCGGCGCCGCGGCCGCGTTGCCATGCACGGAGGAAAAGCCAATGCCTGACGAGCGCAACAAGTATGACGACCTCATCGACGAAATGCGCGGCGATGCGGAGCTTGAAGAGTTCGAGTTGCGCTTTCGCATGCGGTTGGCGGTCAACCGCGCCGAGGACGAGGCGGCCGCGCTGATCGGCCGCCTGATGGAGCAACACTGACATGCCTCGCGTTCCGACATATGACAGCTTCCAGGTGACGCCTGGCGCGTTACCGTCCTCGCGCCAAACTACCATCGCGTCACCCGAACTTTTCGACGCCGGCGCAAAGCAGGCGGTCACTACCGGTGAAAACCTCCTCAAGGCAGGCGGCGACCTCAACGATGTCGCGGTCAAAATGCAGGAGCGCGAAAACGCAGACCGCATTTTCAGAAGCAAGACCGCCGTCGACAACGATTACATACCGTTCATCACCTCGATCCGCGAACGCCGTGGCCGAAACGCCATCGGCGCGACGCGAGAGGCTGCCAAGTGGTGGGATGATCAGATATCCAAGCAGTCGGCGGCCCTTGAAAACGACGTGCAACGCGGGATTTTCCAGCAGAAGATGGCGAAGCTGCGCACGCAGTCGCTTGCCAACATCTCCGCGTACGAATCCGATCAGCGCCGCCAGTCGCTGGTGGATTCAACGCAGGCCTCGATCGTCGGTTCCATCAATGTGGCGGCAGCGAGTCCGAATGATCCGGCGACGTTGGCCAGCGCGAAATCCGACATTGAGAAGGAGACACAAGCCCTCGCCCAAATCAACGGCTGGTCGTCAGAGCTGTATGCGGCCAAAAAGTCGGAATACATGACCAACCTGCACAAGCAGGTTTTCCAGTCGATGATCGACACCGATCCGGCCGGCGCACGCGCCTACTACGAGGCGAACAAAGACGAGATCGCCGGATCCGCGCGCGACGTGTTCGAAAAGCAGATCGCCACCAGCACGCGCCGGCGCACGGTGCAGTCGTTCGGGGACGCGGTGATCGGCGACAACATGAGCGAGACCGACGCTCTGGCGCTCGCGCACAAGCAGTTTTCCGGAGAGGATGAAGACGCGGCGGTGCGCGAAGTGCGCAGCCGGTTTGCCGACATCCGCACCGCCCGTGACCAGGACCAGCGCGAGGCGAACGATCAGGGTTGGCACATCTACGCGCAGACCGGCAAGGTCGATGCTATTCCGGCATCAGTGCTCACCCGCATGGATGGCCGGTCCGTCATTGCGCTTCGCAACGAGGCCGAGCGCCAGGCCCTGGGCAAGCAGGTGCAGACCGATCCAGGCGTCTACTATGATTTGAGCCAGAAGGCAGCGAACGATCCGCAGGGCTTCGAACAACTGGACCTGCGCAATTACTTCGACAAGCTGGCCCCCGCCCAGCGCCGGCACTTCATGGACATGCAGCAGAAGCTGAAGGAACCAGCCGAAGTAGACAGCATCGCCACGCTCACGCAGCAGCTCGATGCCATGCACAACGAACTGGGTTGGGACGCGGCCAATCGCGCAGACAAGGGCAAGTTTGATGCTGCCGTTTACTCCGCGATCGACGCCGAGCAGTCGCGGCTCGGGCGCAAGCTCAATTACGACGAAACGCAAAAGATCATCCACCGCATGGCCGT
>JBDZVW010000350.1:0-3173 GCA_040255885.1 Betaproteobacteria bacterium | reverse complement strand
CGCTTGGCGACTGGCATCCGGCAATCGAAAAATGCGAATCGGATGGTGACCGCAAGGGTTCCATCCGCAAACTCAGCCTGGTCGGAGGCGGCACCATCATCGAACGTCTCGAAGACGTCAGCGATACGGAAAAGATTTACCGCTACTCGATCACCGACAGCCCGCTGCCGGTGTCCAACTATATCTCCGAAATCAGGGTCACCGACAACGGCGACGGTACTTCGACCATGGAATGGTCTGGCCAGTTCGACCCCAGGGACGCGTCTGAAAATGACGCCGTCAAGGTCGTGCGCGGTATCTATCAGGCCGGCTTCGACAATCTGCAGAAGATGTTCACGAAGTGACGTGCTGCGCGATGGCGTCGGCGGCGGGCAGCCGCCCGTCGCCGGCACCATGACGGGTGGCGGCTGACAACGCGTGCCAACACAATCCGGCGCTGCGCCGTCGCTCTGGCACCTCAACACTCACAAGACAACTTGCAGCGGCCATCATGATCAGCCCGAGCGTAGACATTTCCCGCTGGCAGTTTGCGATTTCCACCACCTTTCACATCGTTTACCCGGTGCTGACGATCGGACTGTCGATCTTCCTGGTGACGATGGAGGCACTGTGGCTCAAGACCGGGGACAAGGATTATTATCGCCACGCCCGCTTCTGGGCCAAGCTGTTCCTGCTCAATTTCGGTGTCGGCGTCGCCACCGGGCTGCCGCTGGAATTCGAGTTCGGCACCAACTGGGCGCCATTTTCCCGCGAGGCAGGCAGCTTTTTCGGCAACATGCTGGGCTTCGAAGGCGCAATGGCGTTCATGCTCGAAGCCGGCTTTCTCGGCATCATGCTGTTCGGATGGAGGCGCGTGGCGCCCGCCATTCATTTCTTTGCCACCTGCATGGTGGCGCTCGGCGGGTCCCTGTCGGCACTGTGGATTCTCACCGCGAACTCCTGGATGCAGACGCCGGCAGGCGGCCATTTCGCCAATGGCCACTTCGTGGTCGACAACTATTTCGCCGCGATCTTCAATCCCAGCATGCCGTGGGGTGCGTCGCACATGTGGGTGGCCTGCCTGGAAACCAGCCTGTTCGTGCTGGGCGGGTTGAGCGCCTGGTATATTCTCAAAAATCGCCATACCGGGTTTTTTCTCAAATCGCTGAAGCTGGCGCTGGCGCTTGCCATCGTCATTACCCCGCTTCAGATTTTCCTCGGTGACGGTTCCGGACTTACCGTATTCAAATACCAGCCCGCGAAGGGCGCGGCGCTCGAAGGCCACTGGGAGACCAATCCGCCGGGACAGCCGGCGGCGTGGTCGATCGTTGCGTGGCCTGACAAGGCGGCGCAGAAGAATGACTGGTCGGTCGAAATCCCGTACGTGCTGAGCCTGCTGGCGACGCACAGCCCGACCGGTCAGGTGACCGGCCTCAAGGCCTTTCCGCCGCGGGACCAGCCGCCGCTGCTGCCGCTCATCTACTATTGCTTCCGTGTGATGGTCGCGATCGGATTCTGGTTTTTCGCGCTGATGCTGTGGAGCGCGTGGTTGTGGCTGCGCAAACGGCTGACGGCTGAAACCATCGGCCGGCACCGGGCATTACTGTGGGCATGGGTGGTGTCGATTCCACTCGGCTATGTCGCGGTCGAGTGCGGCTGGACGGTGCGCGAGGTCGGACGCCAGCCGTGGGTGATCTACGGCGTGATGCGCACCAGCGAAGGCGCTTCGGTGCTGCCGGTATCCGGCGTCGCCACCACTACCGCGCTGTTCGTCCTGGCCTACGCCGTGCTGATCGCCACCTTTTTGTATTTCGCACGCCGCATCATCCTACGCGGACCGGACCTCAATCTGAGCGCGGAACCCCGTCATGCGCAAGTGGTCGACACGCGTCCAACCTGGGAAGCCGGCGACCATCCGGCGCGCGAAGGCCTGTAGCGGCAACGACATGGACGCGGGCATCCACGGCTTTCTGACCAACATCTGGTTCGGCATGATCGGCCTGATCCTGATGCTCTATGTCGTGCTCGACGGCTTCGATCTCGGCGTCGGCATGATCACGCTGCGCAGCCGCAGCGAGGACGAGCGCGGCATCATGATGGCCACGCTGGGCAGCATCTGGGACGGCAACGAAACCTGGCTGGTGCTGTTCGGCGGCGCGCTGTTCGGCGCGTTTCCGGTCGTTTACAGCAGCGTGCTGCACGGCCTGTATGTGCCGATCATGGGCATCATCTTCGGGCTGATGTTCCGCGCCGTGGCGTTCGAGTTTCGTGAAACCGCGCACCGCAAGCTGATGTGGAATATCGCGTTCGGCTTCGGCAGTCTGCTCGCGGCGCTGTCCCAGGGCTTCACGCTGGGCGCGATCATTCACGGCATGACGATCCGCAATGGCGAGTTCGTCGGCGGCGTGATGGACTGGTTCAGCCCGTTCTCGCTGCTGGTGGCGATCGGCGTCAGCTGCGGCTACCTGCTGCTCGGCGCCACCTATCTGATCGTCAAGACAGTCGGCCCGCTGCAGGAAAGAGCCTACCGTACCGCCGCCGTGGCGGCGTGGCTGACAGTCGCCGTCGGCGTCGGCATCAGCATCTGGACGCCGCTGGTTTTTGATTTTGTGAAGGACAAATGGTTCGGAGACGCGCTCTACGGCCTGATGTGGCTGCCGATGGCCGCCGCCTGCTCATTCCTGATGCTGCTGCGCGCGCTGCGGCGCCGCCGCGAAGTGGCGCCATTCGTGTGGAGCATTATCATTTTCGCCGTCTCCCTGATCGGCCTCGCGGCCAGCCTCTATCCGTACATCGTGCCGCCGTCGCTCAACGTGCACATGGCCGGCTCCAGTTCAAAGACGCTGATTTTCATGCTCACCGGCATCGGACTGCTGATTCCGATCATGCTCGCGTACAACGGCTACCAGTACCTGGTATTCCGCGGCAAGGTGACCCAGCCTGGCTACGGCGCGGATCATTGAAGGGATAGCGTGTAACGGCATCCATCCCTGCTCCCGCAATATCATCTGCGAAGTTGAATTTTCCCCTCCTGTTCTTAAGGGGAGCGCCTCGGAGCGTTGGCCGAGGGGCCACGAAGGGGATCGGCCAGCGTAGAGGCGCAACGACCGCGACGCGAGGCGCTGCATCCCGCTCCAAGGTCGCACCCGCTACGCGAGCTCCTGCTCCACTTTGCGCGGTCGCAAGGAGCGCAG
>JBDZVW010000044.1:2544-12448 GCA_040255885.1 Betaproteobacteria bacterium | reverse complement strand
TGGAAGCAGGGCTGCGCTTGGATGGGGCAGCGGGGCGACGGCTACTGGACGAGCCGCTGCGTTATCTTTACCGCATCGTCCGCAACATCGCGCCCGATGGTCACCGCCGGCAGGCGCGTGAGGACCGTTACACGGCCGCGCAGTTCGGCGCCGCCTCGGCAGCCGTGCCGGACAGCCACTCTTCACCGGAAACCGAGGCGCTTCATCGGCAGCAGCTTGCACTGGTGCGCGCGGCGCTGGCGGAGCTGCCCGAACGCACCCGCATCGCGGTCGAGATGCATCGGCTGGAAGGCTGCAAACTCCGGGAAATCGCCGTCCGCCTCGATGTGTCGATAGCCCTCGCCCACGCCTTGGTCACGGGCGGCGTCGAACACTGCCGACAGCGGCTGCGACACCGCTCGTGACGCGTGACGGGGCGTTCTTTCTGAAAAACGCGATACCTTGTGCGTCTATCCGATAAGGCGTCTTCACGGGCGCCCGCACGAGGCACGGCCGGCGGTCGAGAATGATGGAATCATCGCGACAAGATGCGGAATGGACAGCGAGCGCGTATCGCAGGAAGCTACCGAATGGTTGATCGAAATGCAGGAAGCGCCGGACGATCCGGCGCTGCGCGCGCGTTTCGCCGTCTGGCTGGCCGCCAGCCCGGCGCACCGGGTCGCCTGGGAAGAAACGGCCCGCGCCTATGATCTGATCGGACCGGCGGCAGCAAACGATGCCAGACCGTTTCGTTCTTTTTTGGCCGTGCCTGAATCCCCGGGCAACGCCACTGTACCATCGCGGCACATGGCGGGCGCGGCCGATCGCCTGCATCAGCGGCGTCGGCGCCTCACCCGGCGCACAGTGGCCGGCTTCGCCGCGACCGTCATTGCCGTTTGCCTGGTGTTCCTTTTTCTGCCGAATCTGTCGCTGCGCTGGTACGCCGATTACGCAACCGCAGCCGGTGAGCAACGGATCGTCAATCTGGCCGACGGCAGCACTGTTGAACTGGGACCGGACAGTGCGATGGATGTCGCCTACGCCGGCAATGAGCGCCGGGTGCGGCTGCTGGCCGGGCGGGCGTATTTTGAGGTCACGCATGATGCGACGCGGCCGTTCGAGGTCGAGGCGCACGGCCTGCAGGTAACCGACCTTGGCACCGGCTTTGATGTACGGCTTGCGCCGGACGGCGCCGCAGTCGCCGTTGCGCATGGCGCTGTGCAGGTCGACTATGCCGACGCCGCGCCTCCGCTCTCCCGCCGCCTGCACACCGGAGAATGGATGCGGATCGGGTGGTCCGGCCAGGCCGCCCAGGGAATCGAGCCGCCCAGCCAGGTAGCGGCCTGGCGCCACGGCCGGATCATTGCCAACGACCGCCCGGTGGCCGAAGTGGTGAACGAGATTCGACCATACTTCAGCGGATGGATCGTGCTCGCCAACGCCGGTCTTGGCCGGCATCGCGTCACCGGAGTCTATGACCTCCACCACCCGGTGGCGGCATTGCACGCGCTGGCACAGGCACGTCCCGGCATGTCCATCCGCCGGATTTCCCCCTGGGTGATCGTGGTTTCCGGCGGCTGAAAGGCCGCGGCGGAAGAAATCTTTCCGCCAAGTTTCATTTTTTCTGAAAAATTCCGCTCGGCCGTCGTTATCCTTTCAGGTATGAGATTGAGATTCATTATCAATCTCTTTAACGATTGGGATAATCAAAGACGGAGATCGACGTGACCAGGGGGACGGCGAAAGCGGGTATCGGAAAGAGCAACATACCGGGCAGCATGCTGCTGGCAACAACCGTCCTGGCGATGGCGCTGCTGGCGGGGGTCACATCGGCCCGTGCCAGCCAGTCAATGCAGATTGCGCAAGCAGCCACTGTCCGGCACAGCTTCCACATTGCCGCCCAGCCGCTGAGCAACGCGCTGACCGCCTTCGGGCAGCAATCGGGCATGCAGGTGTCGGTCGATGCCGCGCTGATCCGCGGCGTCAGCACACCCGGTGTCATGGGGACGATGACGCCCGAACAGGCGCTCGGCCGCCTGCTCTCCGGTACCGGCTTTACTTACCACATCGCCGCCGGCAACACCATTACGCTGCAAAAGCTGGCGCTCTCCGCGAACAGCGCCATCACCCTGCCGCCGGTGCAGGTGGAAGGACGCACGATTGCCGACAATCCCTACGGACCGGGCGTGGGTTACGTCGGCCATCGCAGCGTGGCCGCCACCAAGACCGATACGCCGCTGATCGAAACGCCGCAGTCGGTTTCGGTCATCCAGCACGAGCAGTTGCGGGACCAGGCCGTCCGCACCGTTTCCGAGGCACTGCGCTATACGCCGGGCGTGGTTCCGGAGGAGTATGGCGGCACAGACCTGCGTGTCGATCAGTACATGGTTCGCGGCTTCGCCAGCAATAATCCTTATCTCGATGGCCTGACAACGGCCGGGCGCTACACGCTTCTCGCTCCCAAGATCGACCCCTATGAACTCGATCGCGTCGAAGTGCTGCGCGGTCCGTCGTCCGTGCTGTACGGACAGAATATCCCCGGCGGCCTCGTCAGCCTGATCAGCAAGCGTCCGCCCGAGACGCCGCTGCACGAAATCGAACTGCAGGGTGCGGATCCGCGGGGGCTGCAAGGCGCGTTCGACTTCGGCGGCCCGCTCAACAAGGATGGAACATTGCTCTATCGCGTGACGGGTCTCGCACGCGGCGGGGAAACCCAGGTTGATCACGTCGATACCCATCACTATTTTCTGGCTCCCGCGTTTACATACAAACCTTCTTCCGACACGACTTTCACCGTTCTTGCGAAGCTGCAGCATTCCAACGACGGCATGCTCACCCAGAACCTGCCGGCGCAGGGAACGCTCGACGCGGCTGCCTTCGGCCGTATCCCGACGCACCTCTTCATCGGCGAACCGAATTTCAACAAGGTGGAGCGCAACAGTTCGTCGATCGGCTACAGCTTCGAGCATCACCTCAACGACGCGTGGACGGTCCGTCAGAATCTGCGCTACGCCTACACCGATACGACGGTCAACATGATCGGGACCGCCGGCTTCCAGCCCGGCACGACGCTTCTCAACCGTTTCTCGCTCGGCGCCGATGCGCACGTGGCAGACTTCGCGGTCGATACCCAGGCGCAGGTGAAATTCGAAGCCCTCGGACTGCAGCACACGGCACTTTTCGGGATCGATTATTTCCGCTCGCACGACAAGTGGGTGGAACAGGACGGCTCGGCTGCACCGCTCGACGTCCTCAATCCTGTTTACGGGCAGCCTGTTACGCTGCCCCCGGTCGATTTCGCGACGGACGACACACTGTCGCAGGCAGGGCTCTATGCGCAGGACCAGATCAAGTGGGATCGCTGGGTGCTGACGGCCGGCCTGCGTCACGACTGGGCGGACACGTCGACCACCGATCTGCTTGCGAATTCGACCCTGTCGCAGGACGACCAAGCTTTTTCGGGACGCGCCGGACTCGTCTACCTGTTCGACAACGGCCTTGCGCCGTATGTCAGTTATTCAACATCATTTCAGCCGGTGATCGGCACCACGTTCGACCATACGCCGTTCAAGCCCACCACCGGCGAGCAGTATGAAGCCGGCATCAAATATCAGCCCGCCGGTTCGAACAGCTTCGTGACGTTGTCGGCGTTCACCATCGACCAGAACAACGTGCTTACCGCCGATTCCGATCCGGCACATCCCTTTGCGCAGGTGCAAACGGGTGCACAGCGTGTACGGGGCTTCGAGGCGTCGGGCGTGGCCGACCTGGGCGACGGACTGAAGCTGATCGGCGCCTACACCTATACCGACGGCCGCATCACGCAGGACAACAGCGGCAACGTCGGCAATATCCCGAAGGATATTCCGCGCCACATGGCGAGCCTGTGGGCCGACAAAACCATTCAGGGCGGGCCGCTGCGCGGTCTGGGCTTGGGCGCCGGTGCCCGCTACATCGGCGACCGTTACGGCGACGCCGGCAATACGCTGCGCATTCCCGGCAATTTCTTCGTCGACGCGTCGATCCACTACGAATACGAAAACTGGCGCTTCGCGATAAACGCGAAGAACCTGCTCGACAAAACCTACGTCGCAACCTGCGATAACCCGAACTTCTGCTACTACGGGCTGCGACGCACGGTGATCGGCACGGTCTCGTATCACTGGTGACATCGGTGTTATCACCGCAAGCTCACCTATCCGCCGTACCCGCCTTCGCGGCGCCCGTGACCCGGCGCACGGTGCTGCGCATGATGGCAGCGTGTGCCGCGGCGACGCTGCCGGTGTGCCGGGTCCTCGCGGCTCCGATCGGCCGGCGCGTGGTATCCCTGACGTGGGCAACCAGCGAAACGCTGTTCGCGATGGGCATCCGGCCGGCGGCTGCGGCGGAAATTCCGGGATATCAGCGACTGGTCGGACAGCCCCCGACACCGCCGGGCGTCATCGACGTCGGGCTGCAGGGGGCGCCGAATCTCGAGCTGCTCGCGACAATCGCGCCCGACCTCATTCTGATCCAGCCCTGGCAGGCGGGCCTGCGCCCGCAACTCGAGCGCTGCGCGCCGGTCGCAATGCTCACCATCTATGCGGGCAGCGGCGACACCTACGAGCGGGCGTGCAACGCGACGCGACGGATCGGTCAGCTGATGGGCTGTCCGGAACGCGGCGCACGTCTGGTGCAGCACACCGACGACAGCCTGTCGTTGCTGCGCCGGCGGCTTGCCGGTCACACCGCGCGTCCGCTCTACCTCGCGCAGATGATCGACGACAACAGCGTCACCCTGTTCTCGCGCGGCAGCCTGTTTCAGGCGGTGCTCGACCGTCTCGGGCTGCGCAACGCCTGGAGCGGTGCGCCGGACCTTCTGTGGGGCGGCTCCCGCGTCGGGCTCGACAAGCTCGCCGCCGATCCGGACGCCGCTCTCGTGCTGATCGCATCGCCCGAGCTCGCTCCACACGAAACGCTGACCCGCAGCGCGCTGTGGCGCCGTCTTCCGGCAGTCCACCAGCGGCGTTTCGTCGAACTGCCGGCGGTCTGGGCGTTTGGCGCCCTGCCGACGGCCGAACACTTCGCACACCTGCTGACCGCGGCCCTCATCAGGAATTTCACGCATGACGGCTGAAAGCCGCATCGCGGCACACAATGCCGGCAGGAGCAGTCTGCTCGCGCTTGCGCTCGCGACGGCGGCGGCAGGCATCATGTATGGCCATCTTCACGATGTGCTGCAGACCATGGATTGGCGGCACGTTCTTGCACCGTTCCAGGTTGACGATATCGACGCGGCAATCCTGTACTACAGCACGCTTCCGCGCTTCGTCATGTCGCTGCTCGCCGGTGCGGCACTCGGTCTCGCGGGAGCCATTTTCCAGCACACACTGCGCAATCCGCTGGCGGAGCCGACGACGCTGGGCGCGTCGGCGGGTGCACAGCTCGCACTGACCGCGGCGACGCTCTATGCACCGGCGCTGCTTGGCGCAGGGCGGGAATGGATCGCGCTGGGCGGCGCCGCGGGCGCGACGGTGCTGGTGGTGGCCATCGCACTCGGCAGGACACTCGCACCGCTGGCGCTGATTCTGGCAGGTCTGGTCGTAAGCCTTCTGTGCGGAACGATCGTCAGCATCCTGACGCTGTTCCACTGGCAATACCTGAGCAGCCTGTTCGTCTGGGGATCGGGCTCCCTGATCCAGCACGACTGGGGCAAAGTCACGTATCTGCTGCCGCGACTCGCGGTCGTGGTCGTCGCCGTCGGATTCCTGGCGCGACCGCTGGCGGTGATGACGCTCGACGACGCGGGAGCTCGCAATCTCGGTCTCGCGACACGCACGATCCGTCTGCTGGCGCTTACCGCCGCTGTCGCGTTGGCCGCTTTCGTCGTCAGTGCCGTCGGCGTGATCGCGTTCATCGGCCTCGCAGCACCGGCGCTGGCGCGTCTGTCAGGCGCGCGGCGTGTGCACGAGCAATTGATCTGGGCGCCGCTGATCGGTGCCATGCTGCTGTGGCTGACCGACCAGCTGGTGCAATCGCTGTGGACGACCGCGGTAGTCCCGACCGGGACCGCGACGGCGTTCCTCGGCGCGCCGCTGCTGTTGTGGCTGCTGCCGCGTCTGCGGGAAACCGCAACGCCGAACACGTCCGACGATGCGCCCCAGCCGCGCACGGCGCGGCCGCATCTGATCGGCGGCATTGCGCTCGCGCTGCTCGCCCTCGTGTTGTGGACCGCACTCGATGTCGGACAGGGACCGCACGGCTGGACCGTCAGCAACTGGGACGTGCTTCAGCCGCTGCTGCCGTGGCGCGGGCCGCGTGTCATGGCAGCGCTTTCGGCAGGTGCCATGCTCGCCGTCGCCGGAACGCTGATCCAGCGCATGACCGGCAATCCGATGGCGTCGCCGGAAGTGCTCGGCATCTCGTCGGGCGCATCACTCGGTGTCGTTCTGACCATCTTTGCCGTCGTGGCCCCTGACAAGACCCTGGTGTTCGCAGCCGCAACGGCCGGCTCCCTGGCAACACTGTTCGCGATGCTGATGCTCGGGCACCGCAACGCCTTTTCACCCGAACGCCTGCTGCTCGCCGGCATCGCTCTCGGCACCATTTTCAGCGCCCTGGTCGCGGTACTGGTTGCGACCGGAGACCCGCGCGTGGCCGTGGTGCTGCCGTGGGTTTCCGGATCGACCGACCGCGTGACCTCGACGGACGCCTGGGCGGCACTTGCCATCGCCGCCGGGGGGCTGCTGCTGGTCCTGCCGACGGCACGATGGCTCGCGATCCTGCCGCTCGGCGACAGCACGGCACGGTCGGTCGGCATCAATCTCCGCATAAGCCGCCTGCTGCTCCTCGTGCTGGCGGCCACCCTCACCGCGGCGGCGACTCTGATCATCGGAGCACTCAGCTTTGTCGGATTGATCGCGCCGCACATGGCACGCATGTGCGGCCTGCAACAGCCGCTGGCGCAGCTCGTCGGAGCCGCCGTGCTCGGCGCGGTGATCCTGATCGTCGCCGACTGGCTGGGGCGCAACCTGATGTTCCCGTACCAGATCCCGGCCGGGTTGCTGGCCACCGTCGTCGGCGGGCCATATTTCATACTGCTGATGCGAAGGAAGGCCGCATGAATGACACCCGGCACGGGGCCGACGTCCGCCCGCTGGCACGCGAAGCGTTGCGCCTGCTCTACCCGTTCCTGCCTTTGGCCGCGTTCGGGACGACGGTCGGCGTGCTGAGCGGACTGGCGACCGCATGGCTGCTGGCGACCATCAACGGCGCGCTGCACGATCCGGGTGGAGCGACGGGGCGGCTGCTGGCGGCATTCGCCGGTCTCTGCCTGCTGAGCGTCGGCGGCACGGCAATCGCCGGTACGCTCAACAGCGTCATCGGCCAGAAGCTGATCGCGGCGCTGCGCAAGGACATCTCGGCGCGGATCCTGCGCGCGCCGATCGCAGCGCTCGAGGCCTATCGCCCGCACCGGCTGCTCGCGGTACTCACCAACGACGTCGACACCATCTCGGTCTTCACTTTCAACATCTCCGGCTATGCGATCGCGCTGGCCATCACCCTCGGCAGCTTCATCTATCTGCTCACACTTTCGCCGGTCGTGTTCCTGATCGCGATCGTATCGCTTGCTTTCGGCGTGGTCATCAACATTGTCGCCAAGCGCGAATGGATCCGTGACTACGAAGGAGTACGGGTGGCGCAGGATGAATTGCACAAGCAGTACCGCGCCATCACCGACGGTGCCAAGGAACTGAAGATCAATCGCCGGCGGCGCGCGCAGGTGTACGGCGTACGGCTGGCAGGCGCGGCGGATCGCATTGCCGCGCTCAAGAGCCGGGCCATGCGCCTGTTCTGGACCGCCGATGCCGCCGGATCGGGTATTTTCTTTGTGGTGATCGGGGTTCTTCTCGCCGGCCAGAACCAGCTCGGCATCGACGCGGGCGTCATCAGCGGCGCCGTGATCGTACTGCTTTACGTCAAGGGACCGATCGAGCAGATTGCCAACGCGCTGCCGATTCTCGACCAGGCGCGCGTGTCGTTCCAGCGTGTTGCCGCACTGTCGGCGGCGCTTGACTGCTACGAACCCGGACTGAGCGTTGATGCCCCCGGCTCGCCACCCGGAACGACGGATGAAATCAGACGTATCGAACTCCGCGGCGTACGCTACGCGTTTCCTGCTGCGGACGGCGCGACGCCGTTCGTCCTCGGTCCCATCGACATGGCGATCGACGCCGGCGAGATCGTCTTCATCGTCGGCGAAAACGGTTCCGGCAAGACCACGCTGATCAAGCTGCTGCTCGGACTCTACGAACCGCAGGAAGGCGCGATCCTGCGCGACGGCACGCCGCTGACGGCGGAAACACGCGACGACTACCGCCAGCTCTTCACGACCGTATTTTCCGATTACTACCTGTTCGACGATCTGATCCACGCCGGCAGTGCTGCGGGCGACGTGCAGCCGTATCTGCGGCGGCTCGGCATCGCGCACAAGGTGAACGTGCGGAACGGCCGTTTCTCGACCACCGACCTTTCCACCGGACAGAAAAAGCGCCTCGCACTGGTACATGCCTACGTCGAACGGCGGCCGATCATCGTCACCGACGAATGGGCTGCAGACCAGGATCCGGAATTCCGGCGGATGTTCTACACCGAGCTTCTGCCCGAACTGCAGCGGCAGGGCAAAACGCTGATCGTGATCAGCCATGACGACCGCTATTTCGACGTCGCGGATCGGATCGTCCGCCTGGCCGACGGACGGATCATCGCCGACGGCGCATCGGATATGCCACGGCGGCCGACGCCATCGGCAGCAACGCGTCCGGATGCAGCCGACGTCGAGCGCCGCATATCGGCTCTCGATACGGAAACAAACGGACCTCGCGAATGAAATCGACTTTGAAGCTCATATCCAATCCGCCTGTCCCGACACCTCCGGATACTGCCACGGACACACCGCTGTTCGAACTCGACGCCGTCAGTTTCGCCGCCCGGGAGCGCGTGGTGCTGGCACCGCTCACGCTGACCCTGCCGGCACGGCGCGTGATCGGACTGATCGGTCACAACGGGTCGGGCAAGTCGACGCTCGTCAAGCTCCTCGCCCGCCAGCAGGCGGCCTCGGCCGGCACCATCCGCTTCGCCGGCAGGATATTGCCGGATTGGGGCAGTCGGCCGTTCGCGCGCAAGGTTGCTTATCTGCCACAGCAGACACCGCAGACGCCGGGCATGCTGGTGAGGGAACTGGTCGCGCTCGGCCGCTATCCGTGGCACGGCGCGCTCGGCCGGTTCAGCCGCGACGATCGTGACAAGGTTGCCGAAGCGATGACCTTGACCGCGATGGAGCCGTTTGCCGATTACCTGGTGGATGTGCTGTCAGGCGGCGAACGCCAGCGCGCCTGGCTGGCGATGCTGGTGGCGCAGAACGCTGAATGCCTGCTGCTCGACGAACCCATTTCCGCGCTCGATCTTGCCCATCAGGTCAAGGTGCTGTCGCTGATCCAGCGCCTGTCCCGAGCCCGCGGCCTCGGGGTGGTCGTGGTGCTGCATGACATCAACATGGCTGCGCGCTTCTGCGACGAGATTGTCGCACTCCATGGCGGGCGGCTGATCGCGCGCGGTACGCCGGCCGAGATCATGTGCCCGGAATGCCTCGAGGCGATCTACGGCATTCCGATGGGCATCCTGACGCATCCCGGCAATGGCGCTCCGATTGGATCCGCACACTGAGAGGATTCGCGACCGATGACATCGAAACTCCATTCCTTTTTCGTCTTTTCCATCGCCGCCGTTGCCGCAATCGTGATGCTGTTGCCGGCCGGCACCGCGGCACAGGAAGCGCCGGAGGCGGCGCCCGCCGCAGCCGTGCCGTCCGCTTCGGCAAAGTCTCCATCGCCGGCGACAGCGACCGCTCCCGCCACACCGGACGCGCGGCCGGCCGCCGGTCCTG
>JBDZVW010000044.1:0-2534 GCA_040255885.1 Betaproteobacteria bacterium | reverse complement strand
GGTACGAGCACACCAGGACCTTCCCGCCGGGCCCGCCGCCCATCTCCGGGCGGAAGACGGCCTTTGCGGGCATGCTGCCGGACGACTTTTCGCCGCTGGGCATGTTTCTGCATGCGGACATCGTGGTGAAGATAGTAATCATCGCGCTCATCTTCGCGTCGCTGATCACGTGGACGATCTGGCTGGCAAAAAGCCTGGAACTATTCGCGGCGCGACGCCGGCTGCGGCAAGCCTTCGACATCGTCACCGGCGGACACAGCCTCGCGGGTGCGGCTGCAGCGCTCGGCGCCGGCAACGGCGTCGCCCGTTCACTGCTGCGAGCGGCGGCTGACGAGTGGCACCAATCGTCGGATGCGCTGGAAGACCGCGACGGGCTGAAGGAACGGGTCGCATCGCATCTCGAACGGATCGAGGCTGCCAGTGGACGACGCATGACCCGCGGGACCGGCACACTCGCCACCATCGGCTCGACCGCTCCGTTCGTCGGCCTGTTCGGCACCGTGTGGGGCATCATGAACAGCTTCATCGGCATCTCGCAGGCGCACACCACGAACCTCGCGGTGGTCGCACCCGGTATCGCCGAGGCGCTGCTGGCAACGGCGTGCGGGCTGATCGCCGCGATCCCGGCGGTCGTCATCTACAACCATTTCGCGCGCCGGGTCGCCGCCTATCGCGCCCTGGTGGCGGACACGGCGGCGGCAGTGCTGCGCCTCGTTTCGCGCGATCTGAGCCGCGGTGGTGATGACGGCACCCGGCGGCCGTCACCCGGCGACACCGGCATCACGAAACCGTTGCGCGCGGTGGAGTAGCGCGATGGCGGTGCGGCTGCATCACGGCGATGCCGATCTCGTCGAAAACCACGAGATCAATGTCACGCCGTTCATCGACGTGATGCTGGTGCTGCTGATCATCTTCATGGTCGCCGCGCCGCTGGCAACGGTCGATGTCGCGGTCGACCTGCCCGCGTCCACCGCGCGACCGCAGCCGCGCCCCGACAAGCCGATCTTTCTCACGATCAAGGCCGATCATTCACTGGCGCTGGGCGACGATCCCGTGAACAAGGATGACCTGGCCGCGACGCTCGATCGCCTGTCGGGCGGCAACCATGAGCAGCGGGTCTTCCTGCGCGCCGACAAGAGCGTCGATTACGGCACGCTGATGCAGGCGATGAACGATCTGCGTGCGGCCGGTTATCTGAAGGTTGCGCTGGTCGGTCTCGAAGAGGACGCCCCCCGATGAGCAGTGCAACCGCGGAGCGGTTGTTTGCCGGAGACTGCATCCCGGACAACGGCTCGCGCTGGACGTCAGTGCGCTGGGGACTGTGCTTCGCCGCAATGGCGGTGCTGCATGTGGGTGTCGCATGGATCGCGATGCGCTGGCATGCGGCTTCGGAGCCGGTACATCTGCCACCGCCGGCCGCGGTGATGATTGATCTTGCGCCGCTCTCGAAGGCACTCGCGGTACCGCCGAACGCGGTTCCGCCCGGCCCGCAGCAGGAGCAAGTCGCACAGCCGCCGCCTCCGGAACCGAAACTGCCGCCCGCCCTGCCACCGGCACCACCGACTCCGGTCCCCAAGGTCAAGGTGCCGCTGCCGCCAAAGCCGACGCTCAAGCCGAAACCGCCGCCGCAGCGCCTGCCGACCGTGGTGCGTGAGCAACCCCGGCCGCAACCCCGCCCCAGGCCGCCGGCTCCCGCCACTACCACGCCGCCGCAGGTCGAAGCACCGCCCGCATCGAAGAGCGCCGCGCCAGTGCCGGGCGCCTCCGCGCCAGCATCGCCTGATGCCGTGCCCAACTGGCAGGCATCGCTGCTCGGCCGGCTGGAGCAGTTCAAGCGCTATCCCCGCAGCGCCCGGCTGCGGCGTCAGCAGGGTGTTGTCTATCTCCGCTTCACGATGGATCGGCGTGGCAAAGTATTGTCTGCCCGCATCGACAGGAGTTCGGGTTTCGATGTGCTGGACAAAGAAGCACTGGCGCTGGTCCACCGCGCCCAACCGCTACCACCACCACCGCCCGCGGTGCCCGGCGATCCGATCAGACTGGTGGTCCCGGTACAGTTTGCGCTCAAATGAAGTGACGCGATGAAATCGGCACCCGTCGGAACGATCAAAGAACGACACGCGTGAACAGGTATCTCATGATCCCGGCTGATACCTCCGGACTTCGACTCACGAACGCAGTTGGACCGGCCGCACGACGGTGGACTGTGTCATGGGGCGTGGTTCGAGACGGTAGCAGATGAGCTGGCGCTTGCCCTTGACGGCGAGCGCTTCCGGGCCTTCGAAATCGAACTGCGAGTGCAGGCGCTGATAGGTCGCGACGTCGACCAGCACGCTGTTCGCCATCGCCTCGCTCGCCAGCCGGCTCGCGATGTTGACGGTGTTGCCCCACACGTCATAGATGAAACGCTTGACGCCGATGACACCCGCAACCACCGGTCCGGTGCTGATGCCGATGTGCAGCTCGAGGCGCCGCGATTGCAGGCTGGTATGGGTCGCCATGTAGGCGCGCGCCTCCAGCGCCATCTGCGCCAC
>JBDZVW010000349.1:0-3196 GCA_040255885.1 Betaproteobacteria bacterium | reverse complement strand
GAACATGACTTATCTGCGCTTTGCGTTCTGCGGAGAAGCCGCGGATCACGAACCGGACCGCGTATTGGACGATGGCATCGTGCGCGCCGTGTGGCTGACACCGGACGAAATCCGTGCCGGCGCCGTGCGCCATCGCACGCCGCTGGTGATACGCTGCATGGAAGACTATCTCGCCGGGCGCCGTTACCCGCTCGATCTGCTGACCCATTTCGACTGACCCATGAGCCATGCACACGTGATCGTCGGCCTGTCCGGCGGCGTCGATTCGTCGGTGGCGGCGCTGCTGCTGAAGCAGCAGGGCTACCGCGTGTCGGGGCTGTTCATGAAGAACTGGGAGGACGACGATGACGACCAGTACTGCAGCTCGCGCCAGGACCTGATCGACGCGGTGTCGGTCGCCGACCGCATCGGCATCGATGTCGATTCCGTCAATTTCTCGGCCGAATACCGCGACCGCGTGTTCAGCGAGTTTCTGCGTGAATACCGCGCCGGCCGCACGCCCAACCCCGACGTGCTGTGCAACGCCGAAATCAAGTTCCGCGCGTTTCTCGATCACGCACTGAAGCTGGGCGCGGACTATATCGCGACCGGACATTACGCACAGGTGCGCGAAACCGACGGCCTCCATCAGCTGCTGAAGGCCGAGGACGGCACCAAGGACCAGAGCTATTTCCTTTACCGGCTCAACCAGCAGCAGTTGTCGAAGACGCTGTTTCCGCTGGGGAAGCTTTACAAGCGCGAGGTGCGCGAAATCGCCCGCACGGCGGGCCTGCCGAACCATGACAAGAAGGATTCGACCGGCATCTGCTTCATCGGCGAACGGCCGTTCCGTGAATTCCTGAACCGCTATCTGCCGGCCGATCCCGGCGATATCTGCACGCCGGACGGCGCGGTGATCGGCCGCCACACGGGCCTGATGTACCACACCATCGGACAGCGCCAGGGTCTGGGTATCGGCGGCCGCGCGAACGGCGACGGCGCGCCGTGGTACGTCGCCGGCAAGGATCTCGCCCGCAACCGCCTGATCGTGGTTCAGGGCCACGATCATCCGGCGTTGCTGAGCCGCAGCCTGCAGGCTGCCGATCTGCACTGGATCAGCGGCAGCGCACCGCACACGCAATGGGTGTACAGCGCGAAGACGCGCTACCGCCAGCCGGACGCGCCGTGTGTGATTGCCGGCGTCGACGAAAAAGGCTGTAACGTCGAGTTTGCCGAACCGCAATGGGCGGTGACGCCCGGGCAGTCGCTGGTCCTCTACGAAAGCCGCGTCTGCCTCGGCGGCGGCATCATCGAAGCCCGCCGGCCGGCGGATGACGCTGGCTTGACGGCCCCCGCGATCAGGGCTGTAATGTAGCGACGCCGAAGGCCGGCCGCGCGGCTGCGGAAACACGCTCCGCCGCGGCACCATCGACGGCATGAAGCTGTGCAAGGATCGCCGCGAGGCACATCAGCAAATACCTGCTGTGGCCGGAACAAAAAGACGCAGCCCGCCGTTCAGGCGGCCCCGCGGCGCGCGACTGATGCCACGCTTCACGAAACCGGTACGTGAGGACGCGGCACCCAAGGAGAAAAACCATGACCGACCGCAGTTCGAAGCCCACCAGCCGCCGCAAATTTCTTTTGTCCGTTGGAGCCGCAGGAGGCGCGGCCGTGCTGGGCAGCACGGTGCCGTTTCGCCGTGCCTACGCCGCGGCCCCGCCGGCCGTCAACGTCGGCCAGATCGCGCCGTTCACCGGTTCTGCCGCCGAATTCGGACCGTTCTACAAGGATGCCGCACAGCTCGGCGTAAACCAGGTCAACAAGGCGGCGCAGGAAGTGCTGGGCGGCCCGATCATCAAGCAGCTGATCACCGTCGACACCAACACGCTGCCGACGCCCGGCATCGCCGCGGCGCGCAAGCTGGTCGAGGCCGACGGCGTCGTCGCGATCGTCGGCGGCTGGTCGAGCGGCGTCACGGTGGCGGTCGCAACGTCGGTTGCGCTGCCGGCCGGCGTGCTGCAGATCGACAACGGCGCGACCTCGCCGCTGATCAGCGTGCTGCCCGCGGACCAGAAGGCTGACCTGCTGTTCCGCACCACTGCGTCGGATGCCTTGCAAGGGGTGGTGGCGGCCCAGCTCGCCACCGGCGAGATCATCAAGGATTACAAGTTCAAGACCGCCTCCAGCATTTACATCAACAACCCTTACGGCCAGGGCCTGTCGAACGCGTTTGCGAGATCGTTCGAAAAACGCGGCGGCAAGATCCTGGCGCAGGTGCCGCATCCGGAAGAAGTGCAGGCAACCTACAAGGCCGAGCTCGCGACCGCGCTGAAGGGCAAGCCGGAACTGCTGTTCCTGCCGAGCTACCCGTCACACAGCGCGGTGATCCTGAAGGAATCGCGCGACATCTTCAACTTCACGAAGTGGCAGCTCACCGACGGCAACAAATCGGACGACGTGCTGAAGGCAGTCGGCGCGCAGACGCTGAACGGCACGCTCGGCACTGCACCCGGCGAGGACGTCGACGCGCCGGCCTACAAGGGTTTCAAGCAGAATTACGCGGATCAGTTCCACCGCACGCGCATTCCGCCATTCACTGCGCCGGCCTATGACGCGGCGGTGCTGATCGGGCTGGCGCTGGCACAGGCGATCGTGAAGGGGCACATCACCGACGCCAACTCGATCACCGGCTCGGTGATCCGCGCTCAGTTGCGCAGCGTTGCCAATCCGGGCGGCGAAGAGGTAATCGGCGGCACCCAGGAAGGCGTGACCAGGGCGCTGCAGCTGATCAAGGCCGGCAAGGACATCAACTTCACCGGCGCCGCCGGTCCCGACGATTTCGACAAGAACGGCGACGTGATCACGCCGTACGACATCTGGGACATCAAGGACGGCAAGATCCAGAGCGTGGAGCTGTGGCCGGCGAAGAAGATTCCGGCGGTGTAACCTCATCTGCAGCATCAAACGGGGCGCCGCAAGGCGCCCCGTTTTCATGTGTGGCTCCGGCCGTGATCAGTCCGGCCGCCCTCCTTCAGGAATCCCGACACGATCTTTTCCTCGCGGATGATGCCCTGCGGGCGATAGAGCACGATCACCAGCAGCAGTATCCCGACCAGCATCCAGCGCACGTAGGCACTGCGCTCCGCCAGCTCGGGCGAGACCGCGTGCAGCAGCGGCTGCAGCGCGGTCGCGAGAAACGCCGTTCCGGTCCACACCG
>JBDZVW010000348.1:0-3196 GCA_040255885.1 Betaproteobacteria bacterium | reverse complement strand
TCACGCGAGGCGCGGTGAACAGGCGCCGCACCACGATCAGCTCGGCGGCCGCGCGCAATTCGCGACGCAGGTCATCCATCGAGCGCCTCTCGCTTGACGCCCCCGTTCAACGGCGAGGCGGCAGTGAGCCGTTCGCCGCAACCGGCTGTCATGTATCCGTCACGACTCAACCGACCCCATCAGCATCGTGACGCCGCCGGTCGCGAAATTCGGCAAGTCGGCGACGGCGGTCTTGCCCTCCGGTGAACCCAGCGTGGCCTGAAGTTGGTCTTCGTTTGGGAAGTACAGCTCCGCCATACGGTAATACGCCGGCTTGCCACCGTCGGGACCGGGCCCGAATCGCGTCAATTCAAGACGTGCGACGCCCTTCATCTTCGCAGCGAGCGGCAGATGGGTCTCTGCGTAATATTGTTCGAACGTCTGCGGATCCTTAGGATGAGCGTAGAGAATGGTGACTTTGATCATGTCTGTCTCCCTTTTGTCGTTACGTTTGACGTCCCTGCATCTCCTGCTTGCTACCTGCTTCAAATCAAATGCCGTTCTTTGCTTGTAACGTGTCGCACTGATACAAGAGCTACTGCTTCCGCGTCGTCGAACGGCGTATTGAGCTGCGAGTTTTAGCACGCCCACTCGAACTGGAGGATGCGCCATGAACGAATTTCCTGATGACGCGGCAAGGATTGCCGGCTGCAAAAGCGTTGTCGGGAATGTCGCGCGTGACTACACTGCCGGCACCGATCACGGCGCCCGATCCGATCCGGACACCAGCCAGAATCAACGCACCGCCACCGACCCACACGTGCGAGCCGATCTCGATCGGTTTTCCGAACTCCTGCGTCCGGCGCAGCTCGCGATCAAGCGGGTGCAGCGGTGTCAAAATCTGCACGCCGGGTCCGAACAGCGCGTAGTCGCCGATTCGCACTTCGCATACATCAAGCACGACGCAGTTGAAGTTGAAGAACACCCGTCTACCGAGGTGAACATTTGCGCCATAGTCGCAGTAGAACGGCGGCTGCATCCATACGGTATCGCCACCTGCACCGAACAGCTCCGTAAGAATGCGCCGCCGTTTTGCTTGTTCTGATTCGCGCGTCGCATTGAGAGCGCCACACAAGTCTCGCGCTCGTTCACGTGCGGCAACGAGTTCGGGATCGAGTGGATCATACAGCTTGCCAGCCAGCATTTTGTCGCGTTCGCCTGGCATTTGATGATCCTTGCGCCTGAATCCGGGCAGGTGGGCGACCTACTTCGACCGCCTCGATTTTGCCTTCACAGCCGATGCGTTGAAAGCGACCGCAGCGCGGATGAGCGCCTTGAACGCGGCCGCATCGATTTTTTCGCCCTCGGAGATGTCAATCGCGCGCCTGACGTTGCCGTCGAGGCTTGAATTGAACAGCCTGCCCGGGTCTTTCAACGACGCCCCCCTGGCAAAGGTCAACTTTACTTTCGACTTGTAGGATTCGCCGGTGCAGATGATTCCGTCGTGCGACCATACCGGAGTGCCCATCCATTTCCATTCCTCCGCGACATCCGGATCGGCCTCTCGGATGAGCTTGCGCATCCTGGCCAGGGTCTTGCCGCGCCAATCTCCGAGCTCGGTAATCCTTTTGTCGATCAGCTCAGAGGCCGACCGGCTCTCGGTCGAACCCGACTTTTTCATGTTCTCCTCCAATCCGCGAAGGACCGACGTGGTGTCTTGAGCCACGATGATTTTGTCATGGTAATCGATCTATTGGCGAACGTCACGGCGCGAATGCCGCCTTCCGGAACGATGCTCACAACAAGACCGACTGCCAGGCGTAAGCGAACTTCTACGACGTCTTCAATCAGCAAGTGTCAATTTCAGCGGAAAAAGCGGCCGTTCTCTCGCGATTGCCATTAATGACATGTGATTATCATTTTCCGCAAGGACTGCCGAGGCCCGCAGGTTCCACCCACTTGCCGAAGGATCACTCATACCGTGGACACTACCCGATTTAAGGAACATCACGCTCAGATTCTGGCCAGCATCAGCAAGCTGCGCAAAATGACGCACGCCGGCATTGCCGAAAACGCCGCCGCCATCGCCGAAGAGCTCAAGGCGCTGGGCCGTATCGTCGTCATGCATCTGGCAGCGGAAGACCGCGTGCTCTATCCTTCGCTGTCAAAGCAGCCAAACGCCAAACTGGCGCAAATGAGCCGGCAATACCAGGAAGAAATGGGCGGGCTGGCCAGCGACCTGCAGACATTCATCCGGCAGTGGATCAGGGTCAGTGAACTGGCTCACCATCCCGAAGAATTCCGCAGTGACGCCAATCGGGTGCTGGCTGCCGCCCATGCGCGCATCCAGCGTGAGAATCGGGAGTTCTATCCGATGGTGGAAACGGTTTAAGTCCGCTCGAATCACCCGCATCTCGCGATTGATCATCGCGCGTCAGGTCGTCGCCACCAGCAGCTCTTCCGAATTGCTGGGCGGACGAAGGCCGTCTATCCTGCCGGCAAAATAGCGTTCGGCGAGCATGGCCGCCGACACATGCCTGACCTCTTTAAACCCGGCATCGCGGGCCAGCGCCAGCATCTCGGCCGGCATGAAGAAACTGATGAACGGTGTGCCGCTCGCGCGTGCGCCGTCCACCGCCCGTTCCACACCCGGACGTACTTCGGGATCCAGCAGTTCAATCGGAAGCATGAACGACATCACGAACGTGGAGCCCGCAGCAAGTGCTGCGACCTGGCGCAGCGTCGCCGCGATTGCGTCCCGGGTCAGTTACATGCTGACGCCGGTGGACGCCACGACTGCTGCGCGTCCGGAGTCAAAGCCCGACGCAGCGAGCCGCTCCCACCACGTATCGCCTGCCTCGAAATCGACCGGCACCAACCGCAGGAATGACGGGATGCCGAGGCCGAGATCGACGAGGCGCTGGCGCTTCCATTCCCGAGGTCCGGGCCGATCGATCTCGAACACGAGCAAACGGGAACCAAGTTCCGGCCGACGCTGGGCGAAGGTGTCCAGCCCAGCTCCGAGAATGACGTACTGCCCGACGCCACAAGCAGCCTGTTCCACGACAAGATCTTCGACGAAGCGGGCGCGGGCCACGATGGAAGCGCGAAACGGTCGCGTGAACGGACTCATATCCGGACGATTGCGCCATCCATCGTCGCGAGCCGCCAGCTTCAGGCCGATCTCATCTTCGAACACGTGCGGCGGCGAATCGAC